>JAGLSB010000731.1 GCA_023135955.1 Bacteroidales bacterium
ATTTCCTTTTCTTTTCTTCTCATAATCTTTTACTAATCTATTTAAAAACAGGAATGTAAATCAAGATTGATCTAAAAACTCAGAGGGTAAGTAAATTTCAAAAAAATTGTTTTACTATCATAATAAATGTCTTCTCTATGATTATAAAAATCATCTCCGGCATAAATTATATATAAGGCACCAAATGGAGGTTTAAATCGCCATCCAAATTGTCCGTATAGGTAAATTCTTTCTTTGTATTTATCATTCTGTGCCAGAACTCTTAACCACAAGTTGTTTGTAAAATAATAATTTAGAGACAAAATATTCAGAATTGTAGACTCTTCAAGCCGCAAATTCAAATCAGATGATTGATCTGATTCAAAGTCTAACACAGCAAAGCTGTAAGCCAAACTCAATTTCGTAATTGGAGATATTTCTAAATCTCCTTCAAATATTTTATATCTCCTATCAAAATTCATTCCTGTAGTATATTCAAACTCGATTTTATTAGATTCTTCAGTATTATATCCTATTTCTGTACTAAAACCAGTATTATGAAACCTGTAGTATACATTTTCAGACTGCACCCTTCTACTTTCATCATCATATCGTAATTCAAATGAAAATTTAGAATGAGAATACAATCGAATATTTTGTCTGAATCTGGAACTGTTAAATTCTCCGTTATGATCCCAATAAGCATTATTTAAGCTTGCCAGACTTATAAATTTGAAAATACTTTTTTTGAGCCAAAACCTATAACTAATATCTGAGTCCAATTCTCTCCTGTCGTCATCACGAACAAAACCTGTCTGATTGATATTCTGCTTTAGATTCTCACCCAGATCGCTATATCTCAAGTGAATATGATGCTTACTAGATTCATGAGCGACACGCATAAAACCACCAAAATTTTCAGCAAGATTACCAGGACTACTCCCCATCATTTGCCCTGTGATTTTCCAGTATTGTCCAGGATTCAATGTCCAGTCGAGACCATAAGACCGAATTGAGATTGAATCTGTGGTTTTATCAACAATGATAGCTCCCAGGGAGGATGACTTTAAAATATCTTTTTTTACACTTGCAACTGTAAATAATGCTGCCGGTATGTCTAGTGAAGTATTTTCAACACTGCTTGCATGAATAGCATTAAAAGAATAATCGCCTGCCTTTCCCGTTAGTTTAGTTCCATAATTTATATCTCCAATCCGTCTTGAATAAAACAGCTGATAACGGGTATCAAACATCTCATTACCCTCCTGAAAAAACAACCGTTTTTCAGGAAATCCTTCTTCCCAACCTGATAAATCTATTTGCTCCTTATCCCCTTCCACAGATGCAAAATCGGGATTAACAGTCCCAGACAGGGTAAGATTAGGTACTGGAATATAAGTTAAATCTACCCCAACTTGAGGAAGGTAAGAGTCGTATTTTCCTGTAAGGTCACTATCTTCATACCTTAATGACGCATAAGGTGTTAAAGTAATTTTCTTGTCTAACTTTGGTGGCTTAATTCCATTAAGCAATCCACCCTGAGATATTCTAAAATCGTTACTAAGCACACCTGACCAATATGTAGTTTCAGCATTACTTCTAATCACACGTGAAAAATTTATTCCCCAGGTTTCATTATCAGACTTATACTTTATGCTATTAAAAGGAATTGCAAATTCAGCTACCCATCCATTTTCAGAAACGGAAGTTGCAGACTTCCATATAGCATCCCAGCTAATATTTAGATTGTTCCCATCATTATTCGCACGAAGATCGAGCTGAGTGTTTATGGGATTAACAGAAAACCCAAAAGCAGAACGATGGTCATTATATGTATCCAGAAGAATTAATACCGCATCATCACTTTTTACTATATTATCTCTTACCTGTACATTTGCTACTACATCAGTATTTTGATAACACTTAAAAGCAAAATATAGATTCTTATCATCGTAAAAGCAAAATACTTCAGTTTTCTGAGTAGCTGCGCTTCCTTTGGAGGGTTCTATTTGAATAAAATTACTAGCTGGTACCAGATCGGTCCAAATATTTTCGCTCAATTGACCGTCAATAACAATTTCTGAATCATGCTTCTCAATAGATATTTCTTTCTGGCCGAAAGAGCTGAGTGAAATGGAAAGAAATGCTTGTAAAATAACAATAAAAGATATTTTCATAAATAAAAAACAATCAATATGAAATGATTTTACTTAATCGCTAATTCAATAAAAACAGGCAGGTGATCGGAGGGATAAAGACAATTCTTGGAATCACTCAAAACTGCATATTTCTTTACAGAAATGAATTCCTTGTCAGTAAAGATATAATCAATTCTTCGGGTAACCGGCTCATGAAATTTGAATCCATTCGAGGTTCCAGATGGTCCGAAGCTCACTTCTTCAGCCACTATTTTTGAATCGTCTAGATGAGCACTCATCTTTTTTATAGCACTTGTTTCAGGCATAAGATTTAAATCACCCATGACTATTACCGGATAATTTTTTTTGTTAATTTCCTGTACTTTCTCTAATATAAGATCTACACTGTTTTCCCTTGCTTTCTTTCCAATATGATCAAAATGAGTATTAAATACATAAAATTTTTGGCTGCTTTCGATAATTTCAAAAAGTGCGTAAGTACATATTCGTTCCATTGCCGCATCCCATCCTACCGAAATTTTTTCAGGAGTTTCAGAAAGCCAGAAAGTTGATCCCTCAACAATCTTTATTTTATTCCTATTATAAAATATTGCACTGTATTCACCCTTTTCTTTTCCATCATCTCTTCCTATTCCCGTATAATCATATTTTTCCAGAACATTATCGAGAAATGTCACTTGTTTATGTAAGCCTTCCTGGATTCCAAAAATATCTGGCGAATAAAATTTCAACTGATCTGACAAAAATTCTTTTCTGTTTTCCCAGGCATTTACTCCGTCATGAGTATTCGCATAACGAATATTATATGTCATGAAGGTACTATATTGGGAGTAGGAGCTATAAGATAGCAGTAATACAAAACTGACAAAAAATATTTTTCTCATATTATAATTTTTTATTTATCGAAAATAGACAATTTACTTGATGACATCAAAATTTGTTATTCAAGAGTGGATGTTTTGTAGTTAATGGTTGAGTGGTTGAGTGGTTGAGTGGTTGAATGGTTGACGAAAATAAAGTATTTTTATCTCTAATGTCATATATAACAACATTACAATGCAGCAGAGCCTCAATAGTCTTTATCATTTGTATAAATTTACAAGAAGTATTACTTTTCCTGTCTTAAATTAATTATTGTAAAATGAAAAAAATAGTATTGTTAGCTACTGGTTTAGTTTTATTATCTTTTGGTTATTCTCAGAATACAGAAGAAATAATGAACACTCTGGAACGCGTAAATAAAAACTTTGAATATCTGAATCATCGCCTGGATAAAATTGAAAAAAATATTGATGATCTCATGTGGTATCAAAAAGTTGGCGATGTTGCGGAAATTGATAAGGTTTATATTACAGGCCCACCGTTAATGGAGAGTCAGGAGCCGAATCCGACTGCACAGGGAGCAGGAAATCCAGTGAAATTCTGGGCTTATGTTTTTGTACCCAAGAGCATTGATCCAGGTAAAAAATATCCTTTAATCGTTTTCCCTCATGGAGGCGTTCATTCTAACTTTGGAACTTATTATACCCATATAATCAGGGAGTTAATGGCTCAGGAATATGTTGTTATTGCGGCTGAATATAGAGGATCGACAGGCTATGGGAAAGCTATGTATGAAAAAATAGATTATGGAGGCCTTGAGGTGGAAGATGTAGATGCAAGCCGTGCATATATGCTTGAAAATTGTTCATTTATTGACAAAAATCGCGTAGGAATAATAGGATGGAGTCATGGTGGATTGATTAGCCTTCACAATATTTTTGATCATCCTAAAAATTATAAAGTTGCTTATGCGGGAGTACCTGTTAGTGACCTTATTGCTAGAATGGGATACAAAAATCAGTCTTATCGCGATTTATATTCTGCAGATTATCATATTGGAAAATCAGCTTATGAAAATGTTGATGAATATCGAAGAAGATCACCAGCCTGGAATGCTCACAAACTGCAAACTCCATTATTGATCCATACTAATACAAACGATGCTGATGTAAATGTTTTTGAGGTAGAACATCTTATTAAATCTCTTAAAGCTGAAGGGAAAAAATTTGAATATAAGATTTATGAAGAAATTCCAGGTGGACATTCATTTAACAGAATGGATACCCGTATAGCAAGAGAAATAAGACTGGAAATTTATTATTTCCTCTACGATTATCTAAAGCCTCCGGTAAAGTTTAATAAAATTATAGATTTGGAAAAGGCAGCTTATCGATTTTAAAGTATTTAGAAGTTTTAAAGAATAATGTATAATGTATATTTAAAACCTTGTAAATTATGGATAAAGCTTGCTTTAAGTTAGAATAGTTCTACTAAAAATATAGAATTATTATGCAACAAAATTTATTGTTTATACGTTTAATTTGAAAATCAGATAAATTTTGTAATTTAGCTCTATAATATAAATATTATTTCTATGTCAGGACATTCAGGTACAAAAGAGAAAATAACTCTTGAAAAGAAACGTAACCAGAAAAAATACCATCTTCCTGTTATTGGTCACTTTGAAGATAAAAGTATAGAATTTAAGTCAATTATTGAAGCTGAGCATGTTACAGGTATTCATTACACTTTAATTTTTGAAGCTTGTATTGGTAAAATTTATAAAGCCAAGAATGTTCTTTGGGAATTTAAAAAGGGTAATCATTACATCAAATACAAAGCATATTACATCAATGTTCAGGAAAGTTATACAAGACGTGGTGGATTTAATGGCTAATAAATAATAAGATAAAAAAAACCGGAGTTAATTGCTCCGGTTTTTTTGCTTTAGCTAGTAACTAATCCTACGCATTATAAGTACTTGAAGCTGTATCACCTCCACGACCTGTCCAGTTTGTGTGGAAAAATTCACCACGTGGCTTATCAATTCTTTCATAAGTATGAGCACCAAAATAATCGCGCTGTGCTTGTAATAAATTAGCTGGTAAACTAGCTGTTCTATAGCCATCATAATAAGCTAATGCGCTACTAAAAGCAGGAACAGGAATACCATTCAGTGCTGAGGTAGCCACAACTCTTCTCCAGCCTTCCATTGCTTTATCGATTGTTTCCTTAAAGAAAGGATCAAGAACAAGATTTTTAAGTCCGGGATTTGTATTAAATGCTTCTGTAATTTTACCAAGGAATACTGAACGAATAATACAGCCACCTCTCCACATTTGAGCTATTTCACCGTAATTTAACTCCCAGCCATATTCTTTTGCAGCTTCTCTCATCAATACATAACCTTGAGCATAAGAGATTATTTTTGATGCATAAAGAGCTTGTTTGATATGCTCAATAAAAACTTTCTTATCGCCCTGAAATTCAGGTTTTGGACCCTGTAGGACTTTAGAAGCCTCAACTCTTTCATCCTTCTGTGATGAAAGAACTCTTGCAAATACAGATTCTCCTATCAATGTCAATGGAACACCAATATCTAAGGCTGCAATACCAGTCCATTTACCTGTGCCTTTTTGACCAGCAGTATCAAGAATCTTCTCAACCAATGCTTCTCCATCTTCCTTATAACCAAGAATATCACGAGTAATCTCTATAAGATAACTATCGAGTTCACTATTATTCCATTCCTTAAATACATCATGCATTTCATCTGTTGTCATTCCAAGCAGGTTCTTCATTATGTAGTATGCTTCAGTAATTAATTGCATATCTCCATATTCGATCCCGTTATGAACCATCTTAACAAAGTGACCAGCACCATCATTTCCTACCCAGTCGCAACATGCTATTCCGTCTACATTTGCAGAAATATCCTGAAATATTGGTTTAACATGTTCCCATGCTGAAGCTGAACCACCCGGCATAATAGAAGGTCCCATTAATGCACCTTCTTCTCCTCCTGAAACTCCAGTTCCAATAAACTTTAATCCTTTAGATTCTACATACTTTGTTCTGCGGATTGAATCAGGGAAATGTGAATTTCCCCCATCAATAATAATATCACTCTCTTCAAGAAAGGGGAGCAATTGCTCGATAAAATCATCGACCGGCTTTCCAGCTTTTACAAGCATCATTACTTTGCGGGGACGGCTAAGTGAAGCAACGAATTCTTCCATTGATTTTGCACCAATGAATTTCTTTCCTGCTCCTCGTCCATTCACAAATTTTTCAACTTTATCAACTGTTCGATTATAAACGGCTACAGTGTAACCATTTCTTTCCATATTCAAAACAAGATTTTCGCCCATTACGGCCAGGCCTATTAGGCCTATGTCTGCTAATTTTTCCATTTTCAATAAATTTATTTAACAAAAGAATTTAATTTTCTATAATGTAAAACCCAGATTCCTCAAGATATCTTCCAGGTCTTTGTGTTTATTATTTTTTAAGCTTACCGAATAGGAAGATGCCTCTCTTCTCACCCGATAAGTTCCTCTAAGATTTTCAAAATCCTGAGGATTTAGTTTCAATAATTTATCATCATTACTTATATCGTAACATTTCCTGTATACATTGTGTATTATTTCCTGCTTGCTTAATTCTGAACATTCAATTTCCAGTATTGAATTTTCCGGCGATGGAACTGAGTTAGGAATCCATGAATCTAATTCCAGCTTAAAGAATTTGGATATTGCATGAACACTCATTGTAGTTCCATTTGCTTTCCCATCGGTAGAATATCCTGCAATATGTGAAGTTGATATATCAACAAGTGATAAAAGGTCAGTATCAATATCTGGCTCATTTTCCCAAACATCTAATACGGCAGCTTGTAAATAATTATCTTTTAATGCTTCTTTTAAAGCCTGATTATCAACCACCTCGCCACGGGAAGTATTTATCAATATTGAATCTTTCTTCATACTACCAATAAATTCTTTATCAGCTAAATGAAAAGTTTTATCTTCACCTTCTTTGTTTAAAGGAACATGGAAGGTGATAATATCTGCCTGGTTCTTTATTTCTTCAAGACTTACAAATCCGGATATCGCTTCATTCCTTTCACGTGGCGGATCGTTAAGCAATACCTTCATTCCAAGTGCTTCGGCCACCCTGGCAACCTTTTTCCCAACATTACCTACCCCAATAATCCCGATCGTAAATTTATCTACTGAGAATCTCTTTTTTTCAGCAAGATTCAATATTACAGCAACTATATATTGTTCTACCGATGAAGAATTGCAGCCGGGAGCATTCGTCCATTCAATTCCATTAGCCCTACAATAATCTGCATCGATATGGTCGAAGCCAATAGTAGCAGTAGCAATAAATTTCACACTGGTTCCTTCGAGTAATGCTGCATTACAATTTGTTCGGGTTCGAACTATAAGAGCATCTGCATCTATAAGATCAGTCCTGGAAATATCAGCCCCAGGAAGATAAATTATCTCCGCCTTGTCCTCAAAGGCTCCTTTAAGAAAAGGAATTTTATTATCAGCTACTATTTTCACTTATTTACTTGAATCTTTCTTTATAAGCCCACAAACCTAAAGCCGGATTAGAAATATAAAATACCTCTTCACCATTAGGCATAACATTAATACCATCTTTCATCTTTTCCGGATCGTATATTTTCAACATCTCCTTGAGATCACCGTAATTATAATTTACCGATTCTATCTCTTCCCTGGTTAAATCTCCCGGACAATATGTAACACTAAATCGACCTTCTGTTGATCCATGAATTAAATGGGCTGCGGCACTAAGATTTTCACCTATATCCTCATTTTCCTCACTCAATTTAAGAACCTTTTTAGTGTTTACATACCCATATTTCCGTATTAGTTTATCTATTTCTTTGTCTTCTCCAAATTCTTTCAATCCTGGAGCCAATACTATCAGCTCTCCTTCATCATCAATAACCATACGGGTTCTATAGATACTTTTATTTCCCAGCCAGGTAGATCTATATTCGGTTGGATCTAGATAGACTACTATTTTTTTTAATGGCTTATCAAGAAGTTGGAAATTTACCTGAAGTGATAATTCAGCAGCAAGATCAAAACATTCCCTACCCTCACCAATAAATAATCCTCTGGTAGCTAATTTATTATTCTCATCTTTTGCTATCACCGACTGAATATAAACCAGTGGCAAATCAGCTGCAAATTCTTTCTCTGCATAGTCAAGAATCTTACGAACAGGAGTATCTGCTCTTCCCATAATTCTTTCCATCCCAAAGGCAGCCCCAAGAAAATGACTCTTGTTAATTCCTTCGCTTCCCCCTGTACCAACAAATATGTTTTTATTATGATTTGCCATTCCTATAACTTCATGAGGGACAACCTGTCCAACCGATAGTATAAGATCATAATCTCCTTCAATAAGAAGTTTGTTCACCTGAGCAGGCCAATCGAAATTAACTCTGCCCTCAGAAATTTCAGATAGATATTCAGCAGGAACCCTACCTAATGTAATTATATCATTTCTCCAATCATGGTACCTAAAAAGAGATGCAGGAATCTCTCCGAACATGGTCTTGATTTCATCCTCAGTCATTTCATAATGTGTACCAAGAGCAGGTAGGATATCCTTTACAGCATCCTTATAATAATCATAAATTATTTGCGTCATTATTCCTGACTTGGAATGAAACCGGGTAAAATCGGGAGGAATAATAAGCACTCTCTTTCTTTCTCCAAGTTTATCAAGAGCAGAGAATATTCCATCTTTCATATCCTCAAAACTCATATTTTGAAGTTCTTCGTTCTTATTGTATTTTCCTTTTGCAAAAAGTAACATATTTCTTTTTTTCAATGAGATAAATATAGATGTGCATTCTACTTAATATGAAACATCAGTTATTACTCAAACTGAAATCTCTATTTTGAAAGCCTGAATTTAAACTCCCCCAAAGGCACTATAACCTCCATCAACTGGAATTACAATGCCGGTAATGAACTTTGAAATATCTGAAATAAGATATAAAAGAGTTCCCTGCAAGTCTTCAGGTTCACCGTATTTTGCCATTGGTGTGTTTGAAATAATTTTCTGACCTCTTTCTGTAAGATCACCAGTTTTCTCATCAATGAGTAAAAAACGATTTTGGTTAGTAAGGAAGAATCCTGGAGCAATAGCATTAACTCTGACTCCTGTTTTAGCAAAATGTACAGCCAACCATTCAGTAAAATTATTAACAGCAGATTTCGCGGCAGAATAAGCAGGTATTTTTGTAAGTGGTTTATAAGAATTCATAGATGAAATATTAACTATAGAACCTGATCCACTTTTTACCATTTCCTCACCAAATACCATAGAAGGTAATAAAGTACCAATAAAATTCAAATCAAATACTTTCTGAAAACCTTCCATTTTTAGTCCGAAGAAACCATCATCCAAATTATTAACAGACTCTGAATCCAAAGTCTCAATTTTTGTAGTTGCTTGTGGAGAATTTCCACCTGCGCCATTTATTAGAATATCGACCTTACCTAGCTTCTCTACAACAGCTTTTCTGGTTTCAACTAATGTTTCTTTATCAAGCACATTAGTTCCAAAACCATAACATTCAACATTGTATTTTGTCTGAATTTTGGCTGCCAGCTCAGAGGCAATATCCTCACGTAAGTCAAGAATTGCAACTTTCACACCAGCCGATGCGAGAACTTCAACCATTGATGCACCAATTACCCCGGCACCTCCGGTAATAACACATACTTTTCCTTTTAAATCTTCGAAAGAATTGTTTTTCATAATAATTATTTAGCGGAATTTATAATAATCTAAATTTTCTTTAGTAATAATATCGATAGGCATATAATGCTTGCGTTGTACTTCCTTATTCAGAAATATCTTATTGAACAAAGTAGTTATTGCAGTATACCCCTGTTCTTCAGGACGTTGACTAATCAAAAAATCAATGAGCCCATCTTTTAAGTATTGAACATTATCTGGTAATAAATCGTAACCTATCAACCGAACATTATGAATATCATGTTTTTGTAAATATTTTGCCACATGAAACACTCTTGAATTGGTAACAAAAACGGATATAATTTTTTTATGGTCAAATTCCACATCAAATTTCCTTTCCATTTCAATGTCAGTTGTCTGCATTAATTCAATGGTAGAGATACTTAAATTTTCTTGTGGATTTTCAGCAAAATATTTCCTAAATCCCCTCTCCCTTGACAAAATGTGATTATAATCATCCTTTCTAGCCGTAATATTCGCAATTAGCAAATGCCCTCCTCCATTCAATCCATAAGTAAAGAGTTTTGCGGCAAGAAAACCACTCTGAATTGAATCCTGACCTATGAAACATGTATCATTCAAATTATCTAGATTTGAATTGATTAAGATCACAGGAATATTCTGTTCCTTTAGTTGATGTACAAATAACTCTGACTCTTTTGCAAATACCGGAGCCAATATTAGTCCGTCAGGTTTTTCAGATAAAACTTTTTGACTTTGCTCAAGAAATGAATCAGAATCATACTGATCAAAAAACAATTTTGTAAGTTGTACACCATAATGCTGAATCTCTTTTATTGCTTGTTCTACACCATTTAAAGGAGCTGACCAAAAATCATTTTCGTTTGCGGACACGGGGATAATTAAGAAAAGATTCAACTTCCTCTTTGTTGCAAGTGATTTGGCGAGTATATCAGGCTGATAATCAAGTTCTTTAAGGATATCTAAAACTTTTTGGCGAGTTTGATCTGATACTTCTCCCCTTTTATGAATAACTCTATCAACAGTACCGGGTGATACCTGAGCTAAACGAGCTATATCTACTATCCTTGGTTTCATTTAAAATATTGCAATACTGTGCTTTACAACATATATTTCATAAAATATCAAAAATATTTCTTACAAAGAAACGGAAAATATTTCGTTATTTCCAAATTTTTTATATAATTTCGTGTCCGTACACGGAATATATTCCTCTTTAGTAAAAAATATTACCTTTATATTGTTTTTTACTAAATAGCAGGACATAATTAAACTATATAATATTATTAAAATGATGAAAATAGAAAAGTATTCTTTCGGGATTGGAGATCGTTTTGGTCTACAAGGAAAAGCTCAATTAGCTGCAATAATTTTGGCAAAAAAAGCGGGTGTTTCACTTGTTCCTGTATGGAACAAATCAAACCGCGAACATCAAACCATTGGAACTAAGCCATCTCAGGTTAGAGTTGAAGCTGATAATTCAGTTTCTGATCTTGGCTGGACTGAAAGTCATTATGTAGATGCAGATCATATCAATCTGGATACCGTTGAGAGCTTTATTGATCATTCCGATTTCTTTACACTCGATGTCGCTGACTTCATTGGGAAAAAAGCTGAAGATAATGATATCGAAAAATTTGTAAGTCAAAATGAAAAATTCCTTGGAGAATTAAAAATCGAAGGTATTGATGAAACATTTACTGTTCAAAAAGAGGATTTATACAAAATTGGTGAGAATTACCTTTATGCCATTAAGCATGCAGCATCAATTTATGAGCATCTTGTATTTAAAAAGGGAGCGGAGAACTTTGTTACCGAAGTCTCAATGGATGAAGTTGACACTCCTCAAACACCTCTCGAAATGTTTTTCATTCTTTCAGCTTTAGCAGCAGAGAATATTCCTGCACAAACTATTGCTCCAAAGTTTTCAGGTAGATTTAATAAAGGTGTAGATTATGTTGGGGATGTTAGTGCTTTTGAAAAAGAATTTGAGCAGGATTTATTGGTTATTCAAAAGGCTATAGCAGAGTTTGGACTACCCGAAAATCTGAAATTATCAGTTCATTCCGGTTCAGATAAATTTTCAATATACCCGATAATAGGGACGTTAATTAAAAAATACGATAAAGGCATCCACGTTAAAACAGCTGGCACAACATGGCTTGAAGAAGTCATCGGACTATCAATGGCAGGTGGAGATGCTCTTGAAATGGCTAAAGACATCTACAATAAAGCTTATACTCGTCAGGACGAACTTTGCGGACCATATGCTTCTGTTATCGATATTGATCAGAAAAATCTGCCAAGTCCGGAGGAAGTAAATTCATGGGACAGTGAAAAATTCTCAAACTCACTACGACATATTCCTGATCACCCTGATTATAATTTGAATTTCAGACAATTAATTCATGTAGGATATAAAGTTGCAGCTGAACTTGGAGACGATTATATGAATATGCTAAAAAAGCATGAAGAGGTTGTAGCCGCTCAGGTTACTGAAAATATTTATGATCGTCATATAAAAAGAATGTTCCATTTATAAATTGAATTGGAAAAAATGAAAAAATTCCTTGATGAGAATTTTCTTCTTAGTAATAAAGCTGCTGAGAGATTATTTCACGATTATTCAAAAGATCTCCCAATAATAGATTATCACTGCCATCTTCCTCCCGGGGAAATTGCTTCAGACAGGAAATTTGAGAATCTGACCAAAATATGGCTGGATGGTGATCATTACAAATGGAGAGCAATGCGTGCAAATGGAATTCCAGAGGAATACATTACAGGAAATGCCCCCGATAGGGAAAAATTCCGTGTATGGGCTAAAACAACGCCTGAAACTTTACGTAATCCATTGTATCACTGGACACATCTCGAGCTGAAAAGATATTTCGGTATTGACAGCTTGCTGAATGAAAATTCAGCTGATGAAATATATGATACTGTTTCTGCTATGCTCCAAAAAAGTGAATTTTCTGTCAGGAGTCTAATGAAAAGAGCAAATGTAGAACTTGTTTGTACTACTGATGATCCGATTGACAGCCTGGAAAATCATAAAAAGATCAAGGATGATAATTTCAGTATCAGGGTTATACCAACCTGGAGACCGGATAAGGCCATGGCTGTTGAGAATACTAAATCATATAATTCATATGTAGATAGTCTTGAAGAGAAATCCGGGATTAAAATAGATCAAATTGATGATTTATATAATGCCCTGAAGAAAAGACAAGATTTTTTCCATGAAATGGGCTGTCGTCTTTCTGATCATGGCATTGAAAATTTTTATGCTGAAGAATTCAATGATAAAGAAATTGAAAACATATTTAAAAAGATCAGAAATGGGGAAAATTTACCTGAAGTTGAGATATTAAAATTTAAATCAGCTTTATTGATCTTCTTTGCTGAGCAAGATTACGAGAAAAACTGGACACAACAGTTTCATATAGGAGCCATAAGGAATAATAATAGCAGAATGTTTGCAAAACTTGGAGCTGACCATGGTTATGATTCTATAGGTGATTTCAGTATTGCAAAACCTATGTCAAAGTTTTTTGATCGCCTTGCAAAAAATGACAAACTGACAAAAACTATTGTTTACAATCTGAATCCGAGAGATAATGAACTTATAGCAACAATGATTTATAATTTTAATGATGGTTCTGTTGCCGGTAAGATGCAGTTTGGTTCGGGTTGGTGGTTCCTCGATCAAAAAGAAGGAATGATAAATCAGATGAATGCGCTATCCAATCTTGGACTTTTAAGTAAATTTGTTGGAATGTTAACCGACTCCAGAAGTTTCCTTTCATACCCACGTCACGAATATTTCAGACGCATATTATGTAATCTTGTAGGAACTGATATGGAAAATGGTGAAATACCTTATGATTTTGATATAGCAGGAAAACTGGTTAGTGACGTAAGTTATGGAAATGCTTCAGGGTATTTTGGATTTTAGGTAGGGGTTGTTGGTTGAGGGGTTGAGTGGTTGAGGGGTTGAGGGGTTGATCTCTCAATGAGCAAAATGAAGAAATAAATAATTATTTATAAAATAAAACTTAAATAAAATGGCATCAAATTATCAGATTCGGTATGCTAATCATCCAGACGATGCAGTAAATTACGATACTCAAAGGATTCGTGATGAATTTCTTGCAGATGGTATCATGAAAAAGGATGAGATTAACCTTGTGTACTCTTTTAATGACAGACTCATAGTAGGAGGAACCGTTCCTGTTGAAACTTCTGTTAAACTTGAGACTATTGATCCATTGAAAGCAGAAAACTTCCTCGACAGAAGAGAAATGGGTATAATTAATGTTGGAGGAACTGGAATTGTTATTGCAGATGATCAGAAGTTCACCTTAAATTATAAAGATGCTCTTTATATTGGTAGCGGGACAAAAAATGTTGAATTTCAATCTGAAGATTCTAAAAATCCAGCACATTTTTATATAAATTCAGCTCCGGCGCATAAATCCTTCCCTTCTAAAAGAGTTACTCTTGCAGAGGCTGAAGTTATGGAACTTGGAGCTCTGGAAACTTCTAATGCAAGAAAGATCAATAAGTTACTTGTAAATTCTGTTGTTGAAACCTGTCAGTTACAAATGGGAATGACCGAATTGCAATCAGGAAGTGTATGGAATACTATGCCTCCACACGTTCACAGCAGAAGAATGGAAGCATATTTTTATTTTGAGGTTCCTGAAAATCAGGCCATCTGTCATTTTATGGGTGAGCCCGATGAGACACGTCATATATGGTTGAAGAATGAAGAAGCCGTAATTTCACCTCCCTGGTCAATCCATTCTGCTGCAGGCACTTCAAACTATATTTTTATTTGGGGGATGGCTGGAGAAAATCTGGATTATGGCGATATGGACGCTGTAAAAATTGAGGAAATCAAATAAACTAAGAATATTATGTCTACTGAATTATTTAATCTGAAAGGAAAAAGAGCTCTTGTTACAGGTGGTACTCATGGACTAGGAATGGCTATAGCAACTGGATTAGGCAAAGCCGGGGCAAAAATTATAGTAAATGACATATTTCCTGACAAGTTAGAGAATGCAAAAAAAGAATATGCGGAAAATGGTTTAGATGTAAGCACATATGTTTTTGACGTTACCAATGAGAAAGAAGTAATAGAATCTGTGGCCAAAATTGAAAAAGAGGTTGGGCCAATTGATATACTGGTTAATAACGCCGGAATTATCAAAAGAGTTCCTATTGTCGATATGGAAGTTGAAGATTTCAAGCAGGTTTTAGACGTTGACCTCGTTGCACCTTTTATAATGGCCAAACATATTGTTCCGGGTATGATTAAGCGCGGAGGCGGGAAAGTAATTAATATGTGTTCCATGATGAGTGAATTGGGAAGAAATACAGTTTCTGCCTATGCAGCTGCCAAAGGCGGACTTAAAATGCTAACTCGGAATATGGCTACTGAATGGGCCAGATTTAATATACAAGCCAACGGCATCGGGCCCGGATATTTTGCCACCGACCAGACAGCCCCTATCCGGGTGGACGGACATCCATTCAATGAGTTTATCATCA
>JAGLSB010000732.1 GCA_023135955.1 Bacteroidales bacterium
TGACCGTATTATAATTTGCAGCATCAGTAGGAGTAAAGTCCACACTTAGTGTTTGGTTTGCACCTGCATTCATTTCAATACCACTGAGAGGAGAATAAGTATAAATCCCGCTTACATTGGCAGTTGCATTGAGCTGTGCATCACTCAAGACTGTACCGTAAGTTATATCCGATGGGTTTACCCAAGTAACAACAGGATTAGCTTTGTTTACATTAATCTGAACCTGCGTACTGCTGACCGTATTATAATTTGTAGCATCCGTAGGAGCAAAGTCCACACTTAGTATTTGGTTTGTACCTGCATTCATTACTGTACCACTGAGAGGAGAATAAGTATAAATCCCGCTTAGGTTGGCAGTCGCATTGAGTTGTGCAGCGCTCAATGGGGTACCGTAAGATATATCAGAGGGATTGACCCATGTAACAACAGGATTAGCTTTGTTTACATTAATCTGCACCTGTGTACTGCTGACCGTATTATAATTTGTAGCATCTGCAGGAACAAAGCTCACGCTAAGAGTCTGGTTTGCACCTGCATTCATTACAAAACCACTAAGAGGAGAATAAGTAAAAATTCCGCTTACATTGGCAGTTGCATTGAGTTGTGCAGCGCTTAAGTCTGTACCATAAGTTATATCGGAGGGGTTGACCCATGTAATAACAGGAATGACTTTGTTCACTGTAAGAGTTCCATCAACGAGAAATAAATTGTAATTATTGTCTGCTCCTCCGGATAAAGAGATGGTGTATGTCCCTGCATTGCTAATATTAGAAGCAATACTAGCTATATCTGGAGGTGTATCAATAACGCTCAAGCTATCTGTTCCTACAAATCCAGTGTAAGTAAATGTAAAAACAGGATTTTCCTCTCCATAGATCCTTGTGTAATCATCAGCCGTTACAGTAAGTATTGCCTGATTAATCGTCAATGTTCCCGTCTGATAAGTGATTGCATAATTGGATGCAAGTCCTCCGGTTACAGTAATCGCAATGGTGCCGACTCCAGTAGTTTCATCAGCCAGTGAAGAAGCGGAAGGTAAAGTAGTGAGCACGCTCTCATCCTCGCCATTAACAAAACCTTCATAACTTAATCTGAATACCGGATTGGCTTCTCCATAAATTTTAAATGTATCATTAACTGTTACGATAAGTCCTGCTTGCGTAATGCTAAGTGTTCCGGTATTGTAACCTGTAAAATTGTAGTTATTATCTGATCCGCCACTTACAGTAATGTCATGTGGACCTACGGAAGAATTTTCATCCGCTGTTGTACTAACTGTTGGTTCTGTGTCGAGTACAGTTTCATCCTCACCATTTACAAATCCCAGGTAGGATAAGGTGAAACCTGGATTTATTGTTCCATAAATTTTAGTCTGCTCATCTGCTGTAACCTGTAAATCAGCTTTAGCAATTACCAGTACTTGTTCATCCTGACCGGCAAGGTAATTGTCATTTTCAGCCTGGTCGACAGTAATCGTAGCTGTTCCAGCCTTAAGGATAGTTGCCTGGTCATTACTGATAGACAGTACAGTCTCATCAGAGGAACTGTAAGTCAATGCCCCATTACTGTTTGATGTTGAACTCAGCGTAAATGTAGCATCACCATATGTTTTTGTACCGATCGCATCCATTGTTAAGCTTGCCTCTGCCTTCTCAATAGCTACTTCATCTGTATCAAAAGTCCCACTCAGGTTTCCGGCAACATCTGCAAATTTATCTGCAGCAATAGCCAAGTAGAAATTCCCTGAACCAGTAATGTTTGCGACATCAATAACTATTGTTGAAGTAGTCAGAGAATCAATGGAAATATCTCCTGCCACATCATTATCTGTTACAAGTGTTATGTCATCAAGAGTAAGTGTTTGGTGATCTGCCCCCTCAACATTAATAAGGAAGGAAACGGGACCGAATGTATTATTTCCAATAAATGTATAAACCATGGAGAGGACAGGAGATTGGGTATCAATCTCTATGAGCAATGCACCTGATATGGCACTTTCATTGCCAACTGTATCTGTGGCAGTGGCTGTAATACTGTATTCTCCATCTTCCATTTCAGCAGCTATTATCTCCCAGTTACCATTTACATCAGTTGTTGTTGAACCTAAAGCAATTGAACCATCTGCTGTAAGGACAACTGTTGAGCCTTCCTCAGCTGTACCTGTAATACTTGGTATATTGACATAAGTAATATCATCACTGTCAGAGTCACCGCTATCATCTGCAGTCAATAAATCGACTGCGGCAGGAGGATCAGGGTAGGTATTATCTATCGTATAAGATTCTTCTGAACCTATACTTGCAGAAAGGAGGAATCCTGCCGGGTCTTTAATATCCTGTCCCGGATCAAGGTCAAGATCAAGCAATCCGTCACCGGAAACATCTTCCACTGTTACTTCATAGATTGTTGAAGATATTGTATCAATACTCTTCAGTGTCCCGGATGCTGTTCCTGATAAGATGAAATCAGCTAAATCAATATTAACGATCGGTTCAGATAGTATTAGCTCAAAAATGACTGTATTGACGTTTGTCGGTTCATCAACAGGATCTTTCCTGCTCAAAGTGCTTATAACCGGTGCTTCATTTATTTCATAGGGTCCAATATCAACTACCTGGTCCTGTCTGAGATTATCGGCCAGGTCCAGGGGATGAAGTTCCGCAACATCACCGTCCTCATCAAGGTCGTAAGTATCCAGGGGAATTTCAGAATCATTGCCTGCATTTATAGCCGCAGATCCTGTTCCCAGGGTAAAATCTCCAGCAACAGATGGTGCATCAGCCGGATCAAGTTCACTTACAAACAATGGATCTTCGACGGAATTATTTCCAGCATCTGTACCATAATTGGATAAAACTCCGCTTGCCACTTCCACTATCGAATAGCTGAAAACCGGGTATAAGAAGACACTGGTGAACTGTTGACCTGATGGTGCATCGTTTTTCCAGACTATTGAATTTGTAATTATTGGGGAGGCATACATATTGTACATACCTCCACCCTGAGTGGTCGCGTTATTACCTGATATTGTGGCACTTACAAACTCGGGGGAAATCGAAGCACCAAATTGGCCCTCGTTTCGTACACCCCCGCCATAATTGGACGCATGGTTACCAGAAATCAGGCTATTGTAGAACACCGGGTTTGAATATTTATTATAGACTCCACCTCCATCATTAGATTCATTCGCCTGAATTTTGCAGTTTATGAAAACGGGTTCATCGTAGTTATTATATATGGCCCCTCCATTGCTTGTGGCTGTATTAGAAGAGAAAAGTACTTCAGTAAATACTGCCTTGGAGTAATCATTATATACAGCCCCTCCATTGCTTGTGGCTGTATTAGAAGAGAAAAGTACTTCAGCAAATACTGCCTCGGAGTAATCATTATAAACTCCACCTCCACTACCGGCAACATTATCTGTAAATGAACTAATACGAATTAATAGTGTACAATATTCATTATATAATCCACCACCGTAATAACCGAAATTAGAGGTAATCG
Source organism: Bacteroidales bacterium (assembly GCA_023135955.1). Classification (GTDB taxonomy): domain Bacteria; phylum Bacteroidota; class Bacteroidia; order Bacteroidales; genus JAGLSB01. Next base: position 3,505 of record JAGLSB010000732.1, read on the forward strand.
TACAATGAATTATTAGCGGGCTGGATTCCAGGTTTTCGACAGAAGACTCAATAAAGATTCCCCCACCTGACTGGTACCCTGAACTACCATTGGCATTTCCCCTGGTAATGGTAAAACCGTCAATAAGCATATTACTATCCGGTTCCTTCAGATATATGACATGATAAGCATTGCTAAGGCTGTCACCACCTGAAAAATCATTTTTATCTATATCCCCTGAAAGGATGGTTTCATTTGACCAGATATCTCTCTCATCGACTGATGATTCGGAACCTGCAAATCCACCGTAAAGCTTAACACCATTTCTGAGTTGAAAGGTTACTGCCCTTGAGTCGCTTCCGGTACTACCTTCGAAACCACCCTGGGAAGTTGGATAATAGGTGCCTGCTGCCACCCATATTTCGTCTCCGCCGGCAGCCAGACCCAGGGCATTTTCCAGGTCAGTAAATGCATTGGTCCAGTCGGATCCGTCATTATTCCCGGTGGCATCCATGTCTACATAGAAAATATCCTCGGTAAGCATTTCAACACCCTCATAAGCCCCCATATCAATCGTGGTGTTCTGTATGCGGGTCTCATTATCCAGATCTTCATCAGTACTATTGTACGTATTATTACCTGCATCCAGGGCAGGCGATTCCGAGGAAAGTCTGTAATTTCCATTGGCTGAAGGGGCATCGATTCCATCGACCGGTTCGAGAAACAAAGGATCTAAATCAAGGTTGCTGCCTCCATCAATCCCGAAACCAGTGTCCCAGCTACTGCTGCCACCGCTGCCTTCAATAATTGAATTGTAGTAAGTTGGGTTTTCCGTACCATTTACATTATTTACTTGATCCAAAGACAGAAAACTTGTGTTCCCGGCAATAATAGAATTCCTGATTGATAGGGTATAAGAAGATCCAGCATCTTTCTGATTATAGAACGCTGATCCGTAATAAGCCCTGTTCCCTGCAAATGTACAATTAATAAACTCTCCGGTATAGCTTGCGTCGGTACGGGACCAGGTGTTAATAGCAATCAGGCTGTTGCCCATGAAGACACAATTGGTGTATACCGTGGAAAGGGTGGCAGGCGATTGCACGGAATAATCATAGACACCGGCATTATTGCCATCAGTATTGTTAAGGATCTGGCAATTAGTGAAAGAAGGTGCACTGTTACTGTTAAAGTAGCTGTAATTATAAATCGCACCACCAGAATTGCCTTCAAAGATACAGTTGGTATAAGCTGGACTACAGGATACGTTATTACTGTAATTGGCTACTCCCCCTCCTTCAGTATTGGCTGAATTATTGCTTATTGTGCAGTTGATATATTGAGCCTGCATATCTGTAGAATGGTACATGTTAAAAATGCCACCACCATAATTTGTAGCGAAATTATTGTCAACAATGCAATTCCTGACAACCGGTGCGCTGGAAACATAAGCTCCATTATAGTTATATATTCCTCCTCCATACCTATTTAATACAGTGCTACCATTAGCGTTGCCACCAGTAATTGCAAATCCATCCAGCACTGTCTGATCACTGACAGCATCAAAGAATACTACATGATAGGCATTCTCTGTATTGTCTCCACCGCTATTATCGTCATCGTTCAGGTCACCTGACAGTATGGTAACATTGACTTCCGGATCCCGGTCAACCAGCATGGTTTCAGTGCCGTTAAAACCACCATAAACCTCAACCTCATCCGGTATCTGAAATACAACTTCCCTCGAATCCTCACCTCCGGATGCATCAAAATCATATTCCACCGTCGGGGTATAGGTTCCGCTGGCCACCCATATTTGCTGGGCTGTCCCGGCTACAGCCAGTGCCTTGTACAGACTATCGTATGCATGTGCCCAGGACCCGCCATTATCATCACCTGTTGCGCTTGCATTAACGTATAAAATGCCTTCATATATGTAAATGATCACTTCTTCTTCTGCTGAAGTATTGGTACCATCGCTCACTGTAAGCATGAGATTGTATTGTGGTGCGGTTTCATAACTCAAGGTAGCGCCAGTTGCCACATTAATCTCACCTGTAGCTCCGTCTAACTCAAAATTGCTGTCCTCATTGCCAGAAACTATTGTCCATGTTTGAAGGGTCGTGGCAGCATCTTCATCAGATCCGTTGACAGTGCCCACCAATGTCCCGTCTGCAGCATTTTCATCCAGCGAAAATGCCAGGTCTGCATCAACTACAGGATCTTCGTTTACCTGGTTGACGTTTATAGTAATAGTTTCTGAAGCTGAGGTATTAGTACCATCCCCAACTGTTATAGTCAGCACATATTCAGTGGTAGTTTCATAATCAAAAATTGCTGCCTCGGTAACTGTCAGTTCAGCAGTTGAAGCATCAAGTGCAAAATAACCCAGATCATTTCCATCTGTTATAGTCCAGTCCTGGAGTACGGTTTCCGGATCACTATCTGTAGCCAAGACGATCCCCAGTGTGCCTTCTCCTGAATTTTCATCAACAGCAAATTCCTGTGAGGCAGTTATAACAGGTGTAGTTAGATCAACATCCTCAAGATCGATGGTAATATCTTCGGTCACAGATGTGCTTGTACCATCGCTAACTGTAAGAGTAAGGATATATTGAATAGTTATTTCATAGTCCAGGGATGCGTCGTTGGCAACCGTGAGTTCGCCAGTCGCAGCATCTATTTCAAAGTCACCTTCCTCATTACCTGCTGTTATTTGCCAGTCCTGCAGACTACCTGATGAATTTTGCACAAATCCTGTAACGAAGCCTACTGAGCTTGCATTAGCGGCATCTTCAGCAATCAAATATGTTTGTCCGGCATCAATAATTACTTCTACAGGAGTAAAGGGCTGGGTTCTATAAAATGGGTATCCTCCATTCTCGGCTGCATTTATTCCCCATGGATCATCAAAATTCCATCCATTCGGAATATAGGTAGCTGCCATTTTCATCTCTGCACTTGATTTCCCTGTCCCTCCGTCCGAAATTTCCTGTCCGGATGTTTCAATATCCCAATAGCTGGCCGAAAGTGAACTTCCTCCCCCGGTATAGTATCCAATGAGTCCGCCGGTTTCCGTTGTTCCGCTTACCGGACCATTGCTATAACAATTTTCGATACTACTGTTGCTGTTCCACCCAACCAGTCCACCTGTCGTCGCAGTACCGGTGACTGTTCCTGTAGAATACGAGTTGAGTAAAGAAGCATCATAGTTGTGATAGCCTATCAGTCCTCCAATAAGTGAATTTCCTGAAACAGTACCTGAGAAAAAGATTTTATTAACGACTGTACCTTGTGTAGAACCAACGATACCTCCACAAGCATTATCAGTGGTGCTTGCATTAACAGCGGAACTAACATTAATAATCTGCCCGTCGATAGAAGCACCTACAAGTCCTCCTGCACTGCTATAAGCGTTTACTTCACCATCAACGACACAATTGTTTATTGGTGTACCTTTAGCTAAACCTGCTAGTCCGCCTGTCCATGTTTTTCCTGTAATGTCTATTCCGGCGAGGGAAATATTGGACATTTCTGCACCATAAACATAGCCGAACAGACCAACATAATTATCCTCATCCCGATTTATGAATAGATTTGAAATAGTGTGATTGTTTCCTTCAAAGTTCCCCGTAAATTTTACATAATTTGATCCCAAAGGCTCCCAACCTGCACCCTCATGGTAGAAATCTCCATCCACAGCATCGCCACCAAGATCCAGATCAGTAGTGAGTATGAAACTACTGTCAAGCAGGAAGCGAATATCATCCAGTTGAGTAGCAGTACTTATTTGCCATGGATCTCCATCGGAACCTGTACCACCATCAAATAATTTCACATGAGAATATCCCTGGAATCTTAAGAAAGGATATCCATCGTTTTCACCGACATTGTATCCCCATGTATTATTAAAATCCCATCCCTTCCCTATAAAGAAGGCCTGCTTTTGCATCATCTCCGTGGTAAGTCCTGTACCTCCAGAGGAATTTGACTGCCCACTGGTTTCTGTATCCCAGTAGCAATTTTCTACGAAGGATGTAGTATTGGCCCATGCCAGCCCCCCCTTAAAAGAGCTTGAAGCTGTAACAAGGCCGGTTGAATAAGAATTGATAATTGATCCACCATTATGGCCTACCAGGCCAGCGACGCCTTCACTGCCATTTACTGCGCCCCGGGCATACGAATTTTCTATCGTTCCGTTTTGATAACCTACAAGTCCTCCCACAGTCAGGTTTCCGCTGACACTTGCAGTACTGAATGATTTATTAATGTTACTCTCGTAGTTCTCTCCAATAAGCCCACCAAGACCGTGTTCCCCGG
>JAGLSB010000733.1 GCA_023135955.1 Bacteroidales bacterium
GAAAACCCGCTCCTAATAAAAATAAATAACCCACGTCTATGACACACAAAGCGCAAATGACCCCCTTCAATGACGCGCGAAGCGCAAATGACCTACCAAATGACACGAGATGCGAGATTTCCCTGCCAAAATGTCCCTCTTCCATTAATGGCAAAAAATTTGTATCTAATTTTTTCGCAAAATTTTAATTTGAATAAACATGGCCCAAAAATCTTCTGCTAAAAATGTAGGAAATAATCAATCGACTAAGAATAAGACTGTTAAGACAGTAAAAGATATTAAAAATGAGCAGCCTACTAAGAAAGCTGCTGAAAAAAAAGAAAAAGAACCTAAGACAAAAGTGATTACTCCTGAAGATAAAATTGCCGATCTACAAGATAAATATCTTCGTTTGTCAGCTGAATTTGATAATTACAGGAAAAGAACATTAAAGGAGAGAGTAGATCTTTTAAAATCTGCAGGAGAATCTACCATTGTAAAATTTCTTCCGGTTTTGGATGACTTTGACAGAGCAATATTATCGATGAAAGACGCGAAAGATATTGAGGCTGTAAAAACAGGTATGGAGCTTATTTACACTAAGCTTAAGGAAACTCTTAGCCAACAGGGAATAAAAGAAATTAAGGCTATCAAAAAGGAATTTGATACCGATTTGCATGAAGCAATCACAAAAATACCCGCACCTAATAAAAATCTCAAAGGGAAAGTTGTAGATGTTATTGAAAAGGGCTATTACCTGAATGATAAAGTCATTAGGTTTTCAAAAGTAATAATTGGAGAATAAAAGAGGAAAAAACTAATGTCAAAAAAAGATTACTACGAGGTATTAGAAGTATCACAATCAGCTTCACAGGATGAAATTAAAAAAGCCTATCGCAAACAGGCACTAAAGTTTCACCCAGACAAAAATCCTGATGATCCGAGCGCTGAATCAAAGTTCAAAGAATCAGCCGAAGCATATGAGATACTTTCCAATCAGGAAAAAAGAGCAAAATATGATCAGTTTGGTCATGCAGCATTCAGCGGTGGCGGTTCCGGTGGATATAATGCGGGTGGAATGACGATGGAAGATATTTTCAGCAGCTTTGGAGATATTTTTGGAGGATTTGG
>JAGLSB010000734.1 GCA_023135955.1 Bacteroidales bacterium
CCATGGACGATAGACCATGGACGATAGAAATTAGAAGATGCCAGTTTGAGATTATAGATGATTCTTCCACAGTCCATGGTCTATCGTCCACAGTCCATTGTCCATATTCCCCACCTAAAACACCCCAAAAATATCTCCTTCAGGATATGGCGCTTCAATTTTTAATGCCTCTTTTTTAATTGGATGTGTGAAAGAAATCGACCTGGCATGCAAACTGATTCCGCCGTTTTTATTGGAACGTGGAAAACCATATTTCAGATCACCTTTAATCGGGCATCCAATATTTGATAGTTGAACCCTTATTTGATGATGTTTTCCGGTAAGTAATTTAATTTCGAGCAAATTATAATTGTCAGAAGTAGCAATTAACTTATACTCTAATTTGGCTAGCTTAGCTCCCTTTGCATTCTCAGCAGTTATGTAAGACTTATTTTGCTTCTCATTTTTCCTTAAATAATTCTCGAGTTTTCCAGAATCAGGGTTTGGCTTTTCTTTAACGATAGCATGATAAATTTTCTCAACAGTACCCTCTCTGAAAATTTCATTTACCCTTTCCAATGCTTTGCTTGTTTTTGTATAGACAATTGCTCCACTCACAGGCCTGTCTAATCGATGCGGAATTCCAAGATAAACATTTCCCGGTTTTTTTTCTCTTAGCTTAATAAAGGATTTTATCTTTTTATCGAGAGATTCATCACCTGTTTTATCTCCTTGTACTATGTCGGAAATAGCTTTATTTACAACTATAAGATGATTATCTTCATATAGAATCTTTAATTCTTTTGTCATAAGCTAATATTGTTCTTTCTCGTTTGGAAAGTCAACATTTCTGACATCAGTAATATAAGTCTGAACAGACCCAAGAATTTCCTGATATAAATTATGATACCGTCTTAAAAATCGTGGAGAAAATTCATGAGTAATACCCAGTAAATCGTGGATCACCAATACTTGCCCATCAACATCCGAACCTGCACCAATTCCAATGGCAGGTATTTTCAGTAATTTGGCAACTTCAGCACCAAGTTTTGCCGGAATTTTTTCAAGAACAATACCAAAACAGCCAGCATCTTCAAGGATTCTGGCATCTTCTTTTAACTTATTCGACTCTCCTTCATCTTTAGCTCTTACAACATATGTCCCAAATTTATGAATGGACTGAGGTGTAAGTCCAAGATGACCCATTACTGGTATTCCAGCACTCAGAATCCTTTCAACAGATTCCTTGATCTCTCTCCCACCCTCCATCTTTACTGCATGAGCACCGGTTTCTTTCATAATTCGTATGGCAGATGAAAGTGCCTCTTTTGAATTACCCTGATAAGTACCAAAAGGTAAATCCACAACCACCAAAGCTCGTTCCACAGCTCTTACGACAGATGAACCATGATAAATCATCTCGTTAAGAGTAATCGGAATCGTTGTTTCATGTCCGGCCATTACGTTTGAAGCTGAATCTCCTACAAGGATTACATCAATACCGGCCTGATCCACAATTTTAGCCATGGAATAGTCATATGCTGTAATCATAGCTATTTTCTCCTTCTTTTGCTTCATTGCAGAAAGAACATGAGTAGTAACTCTACGAACCTGTTTGTGTAGTGACATCGATATAGAATTAAGATTGAATGCAAAGGTAAGGAAAGCATTAATGACTACATAACTCTTTTAGTTATTTACTGGTAATAGAATGTTGGGATATCGTCCTGATTTTACAAAACAGCCTTACAATTCTGCCAAAATGTCAACTTGTCATCAGATAATGCTTAAGAATCCTGTAAAAAATGTCATAATTCCCCGTATATGCATAGATGGCATAATCATTGACATCTTAATAGGAAATTTGAAATAGAATATAAAACACAAAATAGATTATGAGTAAAATTATTGGAATCGATTTAGGAACAACAAACTCTTGCGTTTCTGTTATGGAAGGAAATGAGCCTGTTGTTATCCCTAACAGTGAAGGGAAAAGAACTACTCCTTCAATGGTAGCATTTGTAGAAAATGGTGAAAGAAAAGTTGGTGATCCTGCAAAACGTCAGGCTATTACTAATCCTACTAAAACTATTTTCTCGATAAAAAGATTCATGGGTGAAGGCTGGGACAAAGTACAAAAAGAGGTAAAACGTGTTCCTTTTAAAGTTATAAAAGGTGATAATAATACACCTCGGGTTCAAATTGACGACCGTAAATATTCACCACAGGAAATATCTGCAATGATTCTTCAGAAGATGAAGAAAACCGCTGAAGATTATTTGGGTCAGGAAGTTACAGAAGCTGTCGTTACAGTTCCTGCATACTTTAGTGATTCACAACGTCAGGCAACAAAAGAAGCCGGTGAAATTTCTGGATTAATTGTTCGCAGAATAATTAACGAACCTACCGCTGCTGCACTTGCGTACGGACTTGATAAGAGAAATAAGGATATGAAAATTGCAGTTTTTGACCTGGGAGGCGGAACTTTTGACATTTCTATTCTTGAACTTGGTGACGGTGTATTTGAAGTAAAATCAACTAATGGTGATACACATTTAGGTGGAGACGATTTCGACCATACTATTATTGACTGGCTGGTTGAAGAATTCAAAAAAGATGAAGGTGCTGATCTTTCAAAAGATCCAATGGCATTACAAAGATTAAAGGAAGCTGCAGAGAAAGCTAAAATTGAATTATCCAGTTCTAACAATACTGAGATAAATCTTCCATATATTATGCCTGTTGATGGGGTTCCTAAACACCTTGTAAAAAAACTTACTAAAGCTAAATTCGAAAGCCTTGCTGACAAACTTATTCAAGCAACTCTTGCGCCTTGTAAAAAAGCGATGAAAGATGCTAGTATGTCTCCTTCAGATATTGACGAAGTAATTCTTGTTGGTGGATCAACCCGTATTCCTGCAATTCAGGATATCGTAAAAAAATATTTTGGAAAAGCTCCATCAAAAGGGGTTAATGCAGACGAAGTTGTTGCTGTTGGTGCTGCTATTCAGGGTGGTGTTCTCACCGGTGAAGTAAAGGATGTTCTTCTGCTCGACGTAACTCCTCTTTCACTTGGGATTGAGACCATGGGAAATGTATCTACAAAATTAATTGAATCGAATACTACTATCCCAACCAAGAAAACTGAGACCTTTACTACTGCTGCAAACAATCAGCCTTCTGTAGAAATTCATGTTCTTCAGGGAGAAAGACCCATGGCTAAGGATAACAAAACAATTGGTCGCTTCCATTTAGATGGCCTTCCTCCTGCCCCACGAGGTGTTCCTCAAATTGAAGTTGCATTTGATATTGATGCTAATGGCATCCTGAATGTATCTGCAAAAGATAAGGGAACAGGTAAGGAGCAAAGTATCAGAATCGAAGCTTCATCAGGACTTAGCGATAGTGACATTGAAAAAATGAAGCAGGAAGCAAAAGAAAATGAAGAAGCCGACAAAGTTGCAAAAGAAAGAATTGACAAGTTAAACGGAGCAGACGGTCTTATTTTCCAAACCGAAAAACAATTGACTGAATTTGGAGATAAGGTTCCAGCTGATAAGAAGGAACCTATCGAAAAAGCTCTTAACGAACTTAAGGAAGCACACAAAAGCGAAGATCTTGAGGCAATTGATAAAGCAACCGCTGAATTGAATCAAGTATGGCAAGCTGCTAGTGAAGAAATGTACAAAGCAAGTCAAGAAGCTCAGCCTGAAGGTAATCCTGAAGGTGAAGCAGAAGGTGAAGCAGAACCTTCTAAGAAAAGTGATGAAGAAGTTACTGATGTAGACTTCGAAGAAGTAAAGTAATCTTCAATAATTATAAATTTAAAGGGTGTCGCATAAGTGACACCCTTTTTTTATCTTTGATGACAGAGATTAACCAAAACTGGGTTGCAATAAAATCAGAAACTTCCTGTTATTCTACATAATATAGTTCCTTAAATATGATAAAACTCATTAAAATAATAATGCTACTTCTATTTATTCCTGTACTTGGATTCGCGCAGGAAGTAAAAATTAATAAACTCGATGATCAGGGAAGAAAAACCGGTATATGGAAGAAATATTATGAAAATGGGAAACTTCTTTATGAAGGAAATTTTCACCAGGGAAAACCAATTGGAAAGTTAAAACGTTATTATAATGGTGGAGTATTAAAAGCTGAAATGAATTTTTGTCCCGATGGTATTAATTCCTATGTAAAACTATATTATGAAAATAGATTTCTTGCTGCTGAAGGTAAATATGTCAGACAGCTAAAAGATAGTACCTGGAATTATTATTCCTTCTACAATAAAAGGTTAACTATAAAAGAAAGTTATGTAAAGGGTAAAAAAAATGGACTTAGCATCAAATACTATGATGACGGAACTGTAGCTGAAAAAATGTTGTGGGTGAACGATGTTATGCAAGGAGAATGGGAACAGTTTTATGAAAATGGTCAACTCCGATTGAAATGCTATAATGTTGAAGGAGTTAGAGATGGTGAGTTTTCTTCCTTCAATAGGGATGGGACAAAATCCATTCATGGAAATTATATTATGGGAACAATGGATGGCCTTTGGGAATATTATAAGGAAGGAAATATTGTAGATGTTAAAGTTGAATATGTTGATGGGAAAATGCTCCCAAATGCTGAATTAGAAAAAAGGCAAAAGGAATTTTCGAAGATGATAGAGGAAAGTATAGGCAAATATCCTGAACCGAATATCTCCAACTTTCGTTAATATTAAAATATATGTCTTGATGCTACGGTTTTTTTATACTATTGTGATTCTATTTATTTCAGGAAATACATTCTCTCAAAGAATGTCCCCAGAACACTATTGGATCCCGCTAAGCGATAAAGAAAATAACTCTTTCACCCTTAACTCACCTGGCGAGTTTCTTTCTGACCGCTCAATCCTCAGACGTCAAAAAACCAATATTCCTATTATTGAGCAAGACCTACCTGTATCTGATTTTTACATCGATAGTTTGAAAAGCCTCGGATTAAAAATAATCGGAAGCTCTAAATGGCTTAATGGTGTAGTTGTTGAAACATCAGACTATTTGCTAATAGATAGTCTCCCCTACCTTGATTTTGTGAATAATTTCAGTACAGAATATGATAATTTCAGTGCTGATCTTCTTGAATTCGAAAGCAACTATTTAAATGTTGAAAATAATTTTACGACTGTTAGCGATTACGGAAGCTCTCATACGCAATTAAATATTTTGGGGGGATTGGGACTCCACGAACTGGGGTTCAGGGGTAAGGGACTTCAAATTGCGGTTCTTGATGCAGGATTTTATAAGGTCGACTCCTTCGGGTATTTTAATAATTTGTGGGAAAATAACCAAATCATTGCACACAGAGATTTAATAAATCCCACAGGCAATATATTTAGAGAAAGTAGTCATGGAATGAGCGTATTAAGTACAATGTCAGTAAATGCTCCGGGACAATATATCGGCTCGGCTCCTGAAGCCTCATATATATTGATAAGATCGGAAGACGTAAGTCGTGAAACAAAAGTGGAAGAAGCTTATTGGATTTTTGCAGCAGAATATGCTGATAGCATTGGGGCAGACATAATTACTTCCTCTCTGGGATATTCTAAATTCGATTTTCCAGAAATGAATTACCAATGGGATAATCTGACAGAAAATACTGCATTTGTGACAAGGGCTGCTGAAATAGCATTTTCCAAAGGAATAATAGTCGTTACCAGTGCCGGAAATGAAGGAAATAAGGAATGGCAGAAGATCAATATGCCTGCCGATGGAGAACATGTTCTTGCAGTAGGTTCAATAGATACGGCAGGTGTTGTGTCATTATTTTCTTCACATGGACTTGAAGATAATATAATTGTGAAACCAGACGTTCTTGCTGTTGGATACGAGACTTCATTAGTTAACTCTTCAGGGAATATTGGAAAAGGATTCGGAACTTCTTATTCTTCTCCTCAAATTGCTGGATTTACAGCTTGTTTATGGCAGGCTAATCCAGATAAAAGTCATGATGAAATACTCCAGGCTATTAGACAGAGTGCTAACAAATTTTCATTCCCCAATGAGAAACACGGTTATGGAACTCCAGATTTCATGCTGGCAATGTGGATTTTAAACGGGATAGAACCAATACAATCAAATGATTTGATCCAGATCTATCCTAATCCTGTAGAAGACTTCTTCTATATAAAGACAAGCATTTCTTTAACAAACATTGAAATATTTACTTTAGATGGGAAACTTATATATAAAAATGAATCTGGATGGCAATCAGGAGAAATAATTCTAATAGATAATTGGTCTTATGATAATACCGGAGTATATTTACTAAAAACAAGCAACAACAAAAAGACAATTGTCAATAAACTCCTCAAAAAATAAAACCAGTCCTCAGGTATTCTCATTAAGCGAATTAAGCCGAAAAATAAAGAGCAGCCTGAATGATTCTTTCCCGGAAAAAGTCTGGTTGAGAGGAGAAATAAGTGATATCCGGCAACATTCCAACGGTCATGTATACATTGAGTTAATTGAGAAAGCAAAGAATTCTGATAAAATAACAGCCAGAATAAAAGCTACTATTTGGTCATTTACATATCGAATGTTGCGTCCCTATTTTGAAGGAACTACAGGCTATGCATTATCGACAGGTATAAAAATAATGGTTCTTGCAAGTGTCGAATATCATCCACAATATTCAATCAGCTTAAACATTACCGATATAGATCCCAGTTATACCCTTGGCGATCTTGCACAGAAAAAAGACGAAATTCTACAACGACTTGTTCAGGAAGGTGTTATTGATATGAACAAAGAATTAGAAATTCCGATTGTTCCACAAAGAATTGCTGTTATTTCTTCTGAATCAGCAGCAGGTTATGAAGATTTCCTGAACAGTTTGGAAAACAATATATATAATTTTCATTTCAATATTACACTATTCCCTGCATTGATGCAAGGGGACAAAGCTGTAGAGTCGATTATTAACATGCTGGAAAATATCTATGAGAATGAAGAGAAATACGATCTTGTTGTTATCATTCGAGGTGGTGGAGCAAAAATTGATCTGGAATGTTTTAATGATTATGAACTTGCCTACCACATTACACAATTTCCACTACCGGTATTAACTGGGATTGGTCATGAAAGAGATGAGACAATTACTGATATTGCTGCGCACACAAAATTAAAAACACCAACAGCAGTAGCAGAGTTTCTTATAGATTCTTTGTTGGTTTTTTTGAGTGAGTTAAATGAATTCCGGGATAGGATTACTAATATTTCAAATAACAGATTTCAGGATTCAGAAAATCTTATTAACCGATATTCTCTTTTGCTTTTTAATGTTACAAAAAATAAACTTTCTGATCATCATAATAAACTAAGCAGATTAGGAATTCAGGCTGAAAGTAAATCAAGAAAGCTTTTATTTCATAAAGCTGCGGAATTGAACAGTGCAAAACAACAGATAAGGTCTAGAATAAATTCCAAAATCAGAGAGGCATTTGATAAATTTGAAACATCTTCAAGGTTAATCAGAGTTAAAAGCCCAAAAATAATTAATTTAGAAAACCAAAAGCTGATAAGTTTTCATAAAGCCCTAAAAATTCTTGATCCCATTAATATACTCAAGCGAGGATATTCCCTAAGCTATTTCAAAGGAATGTTGATTAAAGAATCAGGGAAACTTAAATCTGGAGATGAGATTCAAACCAGACTTTATAAAGGTCAAATAATAAGTAGAGTAACAAAAAATAAATAATAAATGGCTAAAAAAAATATTACATATAATGAAGCTGTAAAGGACATTGAGCTTATTTTACAACATCTTGAAGAAGAAGATCTGGATGTGGATCAGCTTGCGGATAAGGTTAAAAAAGCGACTGAATTAATTCAGTTTTGTAAAGATAAACTTAAAAATACAGAAGAGGAAGTTAATAAGATTCTTGATGTGGATGAAGAGTAGAAAGATGATCAAAAATGTACATGTTGTATTAATGGAGCTTATGTATAATTGCTGGTAAAATAATCACTACTCAAAATCAGGCTCTCTTCCCAAATCAAATAAATCCTTCAAATAATTGATCTCAAGAGCACAACCTACTTTCACGCAGAAATGGTTGTAAAATCCCTTCGCTGCGTACATTAACTGATTCTGACTCACAATCATTACTTGTATGGGATCAATTTCATCAAAAGTCCATTTTCCTTTAACCTGCTCCAATTTTTCAATATTATTATCAGCAATTCTATGCATTTCCTTGAAAGCTTTTACAATATACAACTCCTTATTGGCTACTATTCCTTTAACTTTACCTGTTTTTAAATCAATTAGTGGAGCACCATTAGTTCCCGGTTTAACAAAACCATCATACTGAATCATTGTATAACCTTTATTATTTTGTGCATAGGAACTAATAATTCCAGGTTTTAAACCAATATTATTCAATTCAATTTGATATTCTATTGTTAAGATCTGGAGCCCTATTTCTGGCTCACAATTACTACAGAGTTCTAAACTTTGCAAGCCATCTACTTGCTCTTCATTGAGGAGAAGATATGTGAAACCAATATCTCTTAATTCTTCTTTCTTGGCTAATAATTTCCTAAAATCTTTGGCTGCAAATTTTAGCTCCTTGAATATTTTTAAGCCATCGATTTCATAAAACCGAATAATAACTTTATTTATATCCTTTAGATTGTAAACTATATCATCGGTGATAATACGATTTCCATATTTAAAACCAGTAACGCCAAAAAGTTTACTCCCCGAATTGCCATAAAAATTAACAGAGCAGATTGCCTTATGGTACTTATTCCAGATTACTTCATACATCTTTGAAATTGATTTTTTCATAATGTGTTAAATGTTATAGTGTCCAGAATAAGTAAAAAGTAACATCGAAAATCAATATATTTTTCAAATTTATAAAAAAAACAATTCAATACCTTAATTTCAGAAATTATAGAACATTGTTTTAGCGAACATAAAAACTAATATTTCAAACTGTTAAACAATAAGAACCGCTTGAATCATTCTTTCTTCCTTACTGACTTAAGTTTTATAAGATTCAATGGATTTGTCGGGAAATTTTCAATACACAAAGGGGTAAAGCGTAAAACCTGATCATAATATAAAGGGACAATAACTGCATTATCAATGATCATTTGGTCCATTTGGAACAAAATCCTTTCCCGGGTTTCAATATCCTGAATACGATTTGACAAAACATACAGACTATCATACCCGGGCGAGGAAAAATGTGTGTAATTAGGCCCGGCCGGACTAAAATTTCCTGTATAAAACAAAGAGAGATAACTCTCAGGATCTGGATAATCAGCAATCCATGAGGCCCTAAAGAAATCAAGATTAGAGTTTGCAACAAGGTTTCTGAAAGCGGCACCCGTTGATAGATCAAGCTTTATTTCAATTCCAATTTTTTGTAATTCGAATTGAATATATTCGCACAAATCCAGATAATCAGCTGTTGTTGTTAGCTCCACTATCCCTAATCCCTGCCCTTTTGGATAGCCAGCCTTATTTAGAAAGTGCAAAGCAGTATCATGATTATAATGATAGCCATTAATATCACTCTGATTATATAAAGGCATCCCAGTTGGAACCATTCCTTTCAAAGCCGGTTCTCCTATATTGTTACGAAGATATTTTATCATTTTTTTCCTGTCAAATCCATAATTGATTGCTTTTCTGACATTAATATTCAATAATGGATTTTTTAAACTGTCAGATAGTTCGGGATCAACAAGAAAAGCCAGATACTCAGTATTAAGATATGCTTGAGAATTTAGTTGAAACTCATCCTTATATTTAGGATTTAAATCTCCTGAGCGAGTAAGTAATTCATCCTTATAACTGGGATGTACACCGGATAGTAAATCAAGATTCCCCAACAGGAATTCCATAAACTCAGATTGTTTATCCTTAATGAAACTAATTACAACACCATCCAGATATGGATATCTTTGCCCATTTTCATCTTTTTCAAAATAATTATCATTTTTTACAAAAATTAATTTTTCATCCTCTCGCCAAAGTTTAAATCGAAAAGGCCCTGTCCCAACCGGATTCCTGCCAAAATTCTCTTTTTCAAATTCACAAACTTCTTTTGGAACAACATAGCAATATGGTATGCTTAATAAAGATAGAAAGGGTGAGAATGCTTCTTTTAATTCTATTTTTAGAGTAGAATCGTTTAAAGCATAAAATCCATCTGGATAAATTGGGTTTTTATCAGATATATGCTGAAAAACCCATCGGCCAGGCGACGAAATCTCAGGATCAAGTATTCGACGGAAACTATAAACAAAATCGAAGGCTGTTACTATCCTCCCTTTTCCTTCAGGAAAAACTTCATGATTATGAAATGAAACATCATTGCGAAGGTGAAAAGTATAGCTAAGTCCATCATCGCTAATCTCCCAGTTTTTAGCTATACAAGCTACGACATTTAAGCTGTCATCCATTTGAACCAGCCCATTAAATAACTGATGGACAGGCCATATCTGACTTTTTGTTCTGGCCTTTGCCGGATCGAGGCTCCCCACACCTACCGACTCATTATATCTGAATACATTTGATACTACACCTTGCCTGTTTGTATCTGAACAGGAGAAAATAAACAACAATGTGACAAAAAAATATATTATTCTCATTCTAGTTACCAAGGTATCTACTTAAAACTTTAAATAAGTCTGCGGCTCTGATTGGTTTGGCAATATAATCATCGCATCCGGCTTGCTTACTGATCTCTTTTTCTCCCGCCATTGCATAGGCAGTTTGGGCAATAATGGGAATCTCTGAATTTAAATTCTTAATTTCGCGTGTTGCTTCGTAACCGTCTATTCCTGGCATCTGAATATCCATCAAAATAAGATCGATTCGGGCATTCTCAGAAACCAATTGAATCGCTTCATTGCCTGTTTTAGCTCTCAATACGTTTATCTCTGATTTTATTAATACTTCATATAATAATTTGTAATTAGAATCTTCATCTTCCGCGATAATTATGGTTTTACCGGGCCACCTATTTTTTCCAATAGCAAATTTTTCCGAATTGTTACTTTCATTTTTCATAGAGACAGAATATGGTAATGTAAATATAAATTCAGAACCTTCTCCCTTATTAGAAACAACACTAATGTCTCCTCCCATCTGTTCAATAAGGTGTTTAGAAATTGAAAGTCCTAAGCCTGTCCCTCCATAAAACTGCTTTTTACTTTCATGACCTTGACGAAAACGTTCAAAGATTAATTCCTGGTATTCCTCCTTAATCCCGATACCCATATCCTTTACGTAAAACTTAATCATTGAATCTGTTTTCTCTTTAATACCAAAACTTATTTTTCCGCTGTCAGTAAACTTAATCGCATTATTTAGCAAATTAGAAAATATCTGCCTCAACCTGAATTCATCGGTTTTCAAAATAATTGCAGAATCATAACCATTATTCATTTCTTCAATTACTAATTGTCCTTTCCCTTGCTTTTTGGCTGAGGTTAGAAACAACTGACGAATATCAACCAATATAGGACCGAGATTAAATTCATTTTTATTTATCTTAATTAAGCCAGCTTCTATCTTAGAAATATCTATAATATCCTCTATTAACCTCATCAAAGTATCTGCACCTTGATTAATCTGAGTAATAAAATCTAATTTTTGTTTTTCATTGTCTTCTGTTGTGGCCAATAGCTCAGCAAATCCTATAATAGCATTCATAGGAGTTCTTATTTCATGCGACATATTTGACAAGAAAGCTGTTTTTAACTTATCAGATTCCTCAGCCTTAATTTTTGCAAGTTTTAAATTATATTCATAATTCTTTCTCTCGTTAATATTCTTCACCACAATAACAAAGCTATTCTCCTTCTCTATCTGGTTTGCAATCAATCCTATTGAGGCTTCTGCAAAAAACTCACTACCCCCTTTTCTCACCATTCTTAGTTCAATATTTTTTGAGAAACCAGTCGAAAAAGTATCATTCAGAAGATTCTGGATCTTGATAATATCCTCTTTTGCAACATATTCAAAAAAGTTATTTGTTTTTATTTTATCTATACTTGTCTCGCCTACAAGTTCATTAAAGCTGGAATTATTCTCCAGGAAATTTCCATCCAAATCTATCACTACCAAGCCATCTGGCGAAGATTCAATTATTCCTCTTTGCCTTTCTTCATTAGTTTTTAATTCATCCTGAGCTTTTTTTCTTTCAATCGCCCTTGCAATATGATCGGAAACAATTTCCAGAAGCTTAACATCATCTTGCGTGTATTTAACATTTTCATCATAGCTCTGCACAACAAAAACACCAATAATTTTATTAGCTATTTTAAGAGGTACTCCTAACCAATATAAAGATGGTGCTCCGATTGACTCAATTTCCCCTTCCCTCTCAAGCTCACTTATTCTTTCAAGGTCAACAAGTTGTGATTTCCCAGTTTTAATTACGTATGCAGTAACAGTCTTCCCTGCCGGAAACTCATTAAAATTATCCATTTCATCTTTGTGAAATGGTAAACTTATAATATCTGTTTTTTCATCGTATAGAGCAACATAGCAATTTCTGGTGTCAATAATAGAGTTTAATGAATCCTGAATGGTCACAAACAAATCGCTTAAGTCATTTGTACTATTTACTGCATTTGCAATTTCTGCTAAAACCCTTTGAATCCTTTCCTGACGTTTATTTTCACTGATATCCCTGGCAATTGCTAATACTGTTGTTACTTCCTCAGGATTACCGAATTCAGGATAGAGTCTCCATTCTAAATCCATCTGACCGTTAAGACCCTCTATTGAAAAAACAACTTTATTTGGTTTACCTTCATCAAAGACCTTTTGAATATTATCATCCCAAAATTTACACATTTGATGTGAGAAAATATTCATTTCCTCATGCGTCTTATTTAAAAAACTCTCCGGTTCAAGTCCTAAAAATGTTTTTACAGCATTATTAACATATATATGGCGCAGATTTACGTCGAATCTCATAATCACATCAGGTGAATTTTGGGTAAGCGTCTCATATTGCTCCCGAGTAGACGACAAGGATAATTCAATTTCTTTTGCTTTGTCAATATCCTTAATGATAGCCATAAGGTAAGTCTGACCGTCAACCGAAATTGGCTTAAGTGTGGCATATATCCAAAAAGTGATGCCTGATTTCTTTCGAGCCATCCATTCTGCAGAAATATCTTTACCCTTTAATGCTTTTAAAGCGTATTCCTTCGCTAATTCATTAGTGAAACCAACATTTGAAGCACTTAAATCCCCAATCCTCAGATTAAACAACTCTTCTCTGGAATATTCATACATTTCTTCAGACCTGGGATTCACTTCAATTAATGAGAATGTTTTCGGATTATATATAAATATGGCATCATTAACCGTTTCAAATACTGCTTTGAAAAATGAATCATGAGAAAACTTAGAATCGGAAATACTATTTGAGATTTTCCGGCTGGGAGTTAGAAAAAGTTGTTTCAAAATATATGGCAGTTTATAAAGCTCCGTGACATCAAAAACTCCCATAACCCCAGACTTTAGGCAATTCTCTGATACAATAGCATCTTGCTTTTCAGTTATAACAAAGATAGGTGCTTCATAAAGGGTGCTTTCCAAATAATTCAAGACATCATTGCATAAAAAACCA
Source organism: Bacteroidales bacterium (assembly GCA_023135955.1). Classification (GTDB taxonomy): domain Bacteria; phylum Bacteroidota; class Bacteroidia; order Bacteroidales; genus JAGLSB01. The sequence continues at coordinate 13,643 of JAGLSB010000734.1, forward strand.
TTAAGTCCATAATTAAAAATAATTACATCAGGTTTAAACTCATCCAGACTTTTTCTCATTTCATCAAATTCCTTTGCTACCTCATATTGATAAGAAATGAGCTTGCTTTCCAGACTATTTATTACAAGATCAGAGTTTTTGTTTTTCCCGCAAATTAGGATTTTAACTTCTTTTAGGTTCATCTGATTATTTATTCTGAATATATTTAGGAGAAAATTAATAATTTAAGACCTGATTCAATGCGAATTAGCATAAATAATGTCTAATTAAGAATTGTTCTAAAGGAAGGTCGGAGACACTGGATGGACTAAAATGGATAATCTGGGCAGAATTATATTTTAGAATATGAGGTTTGTTGTATTGTTGCTGGGTGATGGGTGATGGGTGATGGTATCAGGTTTCAG
>JAGLSB010000735.1 GCA_023135955.1 Bacteroidales bacterium
TCATTCTATCCTGGAATCTTTGTTCCTGTTCTTCATCACTTACAGAAAACCAGTATTTTATTAAGATGATACCTGAATGAATCAGCATTTCCTCAAAACGGGGACAGGACCTTAAAAAATCCCAGTATTCATCTTCAGTACAGAATCCCATAACTTTTTCAACACCGGTCCTGTTATACCAGCTTCTGTCGAATAAAACCATTTCTCCAGCTGTAGGTAAATGTGAAACATATCTTTGGAAATACCACTGATTTTTTTCTCTTTCCGTTGGAACACCAAGGGCAACAACCTTACATATCCTGGGATTCAAACTTTGTGCAATTCGCTTTATCACCCCACCTTTTCCAGCAGCATCCCTTCCTTCAAACACAACCACTACTTTTAATCCCTTGGCCTTTATCCACTCATGCATTTTAACAAGTTCTCCCTGCAATCTTTCTAGCTCATTGAGATAGACCTTTTTTGGAATTTTATCCATATTATTGCCGTTTTTCATTTTAAGTAGTGATTTTGGGATTAACACAAGTAAATTTAGATCAAAATATCTTAATTACAAAAATGACAGGATTTTAAGTACATTGAAATTTAGTATTGTATTGAGTTTATTAAAATGGAATAAAATTATGGCTAATAATGAATTATATGTAAAAATATTTCTATATAATTCAATTCATCTATCAAGGGCCTGCATTAATCAATAGCAGATTCTTTACAGACAATCTGATAAAAAAAAAGACTGTTTTCTTCGAATTTGAAATTATTCAAAATTATTATCTTATTTTAGGCCTTCTTAAAAACTAAAAAACACAATCTCATGCCTAATTCGTCTTCCTCAAGCTCAAAAGAAAGTTATTTCTTACCTATCTTAATTATTGGTTCACTGTTTTTTATATTCGGTTTTGTAACATGGTTAAATGGTATTCTGATACCTTATCTTCAAATTGCATGTGAGTTATCTGATTTTCAGGCACTATTTGTAGCTTTTGCCTTTTATATTGCTTATACGGTTATGGCCTTACCCTCAGCCTGGGTTTTGCGAAAAACGGGTTTCAAAAATGGTATGATGATAGGTTTGTGGATAATGGCCATTGGTACTCTGATATTTATACCTGCAGCAATGGCCAGAGATTATACAGTTTTTCTTTTGGGTCTGTTTGTTATGGGAACAGGTTTGGCTCTTCTTCAAACAGCTTCAAATCCATATATTACTGTTATTGGTCCCAGAGAGAGTGCAGCAAGAAGAATTAGTATTCTGGGTATATGCAATAAACTTGCCGGGGCAATTGCACCTCTTGTATTGGCATATTATATATTAAATGATGGTGATGCATTTGTGGAAAGTATTAAGTTAATGGATGATGTTACCAGATCTCTAGCTCTGGATGAATTGGCAAAGCGTGTCATTAATCCGTATATTGTAATGACGGTTGTTCTTTTAGTGATGGGAATAGGTATTAGGTTGTCTCCACTCCCTAAAGTTGAAATGGAAGATGAAGCAAGCAGTGATGAAGATGGAGTTAGCATAAAGAAAAATATATTAGGTTTTCCTCATTTGGTGTTTGGTGTTTTAGCACTTTTCTTTTATGTAGGTGCAGAAGTAATTGCAGGTGATACTATCATTCAATATGGACTTTCTTTGGGTATTGAATTGGAAAAGGCGAAAAGTTTTACTTCTTATACTATGATTTTCATGGTAATTGGATATATTTTAGGCATAATTTTAATACCAAAGGTGATTAGTCAGCGTACTGCCTTGCTTGCCTCTGCAATTTTCGGATTAATTTTCAGCTTTGGCGCGATTGCGACAAACGGTATTTATTCAGTAATATTCATTGCAATGCTAGGATTGGCAAATGCCTTGGTCTGGCCCACTATTTGGCCACTTGCATTAAATAAACTGGGTAGATTTATCAATACGGGTTCAGCACTTCTCATTATGGCAATAGCAGGTGGAGCACTGATACCACTTGCATGGGGAAGATTATCAGATATTTACAGCTCTCAGCAGGCTTATTGGGTATTGATTCCTTTATATTTATTTATACTATTTTATGCTGTAAAAGGACATAAAGTTTATAATTGGAAAAAAATACAATAAGGAATTGATTTAGTTTTTCTGTTAGAAAACTTAGAGATAGTCTCCTTCAGTTGAATTCCTACTGAAGGTATTCCTCCAGACTCAACCTTCGCGTAGTTCACTTGATTTTAATTGGTATTAATCGTATCTTTGATTAACAGTCAGATTATTAACCGATTAAGTCAGGAATTATGAATTCAAACAAAGGCATTTTCTCGACATTGGTGATTGTAGTTTTAGCTTTATTTTATTCGACTAGTACTTATTGTCAGTACCAACCAGGAGGAGGGTACGATTATATGAAATTATCAGGTCCTCGATTGGGTATAACAATTATTACAGGCGAGGGGGCCCAAATATTGAAAGATGATTTTGATGCATCCCCAATTGTAACACAATTTGGATGGCAGTTTGAAACTAGGTTTTTTACTCTGGAGGATGGAACAACTGGCCTTGTAGAAGGGGTTGTTCTTGTTGGAGGATTTGAACAGGGATTATTTTTACCAAGTGTATCCGGTTTAATTGGTATAAGAAGTGGCAAGGGTGCAGAATTTGGATTAGGACCGAATTTATCAATAACAGGAGCTGCTGTAGTTTTCGCTGCCGGGTTTACTATGTCCTCCGAAGGAATTAATTTCCCAATAAATTTTGCCGTCTTACCTTCTCCAAAAGGAGTAAGGTTTACTATTCTTGCAGGCTTTAATGCGAAAAGTTATAGATAACTATTTTAATCTGGCCACATTAAGATCTTTCAATTCTCAGAAAAAATCTTGTTTAAATATTTGGTTAACATCTTAACCAACAGGAGGTTCTTTATCGTTCTACTGTATAACAATATCATCAGGATAATAATTATTAATAACATGATGTACTTTTTCTTGAACTACTAAATCAATGGGATTCTGATTTTCCTCAATTCGGGATATCCTTTGAGAGTCAAAATAAAAAAACCCGAGACGTTAATCCCGGGTTACAAGGAAAGAAATTCTTTCCTGAAGAGTTTAAACTAAATAATTTAGTTATTAAGTCCAAGAGTGATCTCGGTAGTAACATCATCAACTGTCATATCAGCTATATCATCACATTCTCCTGTACCATAGTCGATATATATTGATGATTCTCCTTCAATTTCAATAGTAATACTTCCAGAAACAGGGAACATGCTACATCTCATATAATGTAGTTCATTTGTGATGCTTGCCGTGAATGACTTACCCTCAAAATTAACTCCGCTTGCACCACCTGAAACCATATATTCGTCATCGGCTACAAGAAAAGTTTCAACTCCGGCAATCATTTCTACATTGCGATTACTATCCCAAGTCATGGTAGCTGTATCGGCTTGTGAATAGCTGGCATCTAAGAAACTCCTCTCAAACGTAAGATTATCTAATTCATTAAAACCGGTATTCAAAATAGTGCGTGTTCCTTCAAGCTTATTACCATTTATAGAAAAGTCTTCATAGCTAATAGTTCTTGAAGTACCTTCATTTTTCCAATAACCCGTTAGAAGAACATTTACAGATCCTAATTTGGTGTTCCCAAAGAAATCTACACAATCTTCATTCGCATATGTGAAAGTCCATGAACGAGGCCAGAATTCAGTAGTTCCATTATCATGAACTGTTACCTCAAAACATGGTATATAGTCCAATTCAATTGCTGATTTCAAGCCATCATCTGCAGTTGCATCATCAATTTCAGCAAGATCCATGATTCCCAGGATAGAAGTATATTCAGTTACAGTTGTTATATTGTTATTCACATCTTCAACTGTGTCCTGATCACAAGAGGTAAGGGAGATACTAATAGCAAATATGCTAAGAATAAATAAAGAAATTTTTGATATAGTCATCTTTTTATTGTTTATTTTAAGGAAAGATGCAGCTCGCATGACAAAAGCAGCCTCTTCCTTTTGTTATTAATGTTATCTATTGTCATGCTCGGTTCATAATAGAAAAATTTAAGTTATTACTCGATCGATATAAGGATAATCGCGTTTTATCCTTTTACATGTTTATGTATACAAAGATGTAACTTCCTAAATATGTTCTATTATAGAATTTAAATTAAGATTTATATAATTTGGATTTTTTTTATGAAAGAATGAAAGAATG
>JAGLSB010000736.1 GCA_023135955.1 Bacteroidales bacterium
CCTCATATGCTTTTTCGTAGTTTGCCGATAATTTATCAGGTATTAAATATAGAGAAATCACGACTTTAAGTACTTGCTTAAATCATTCATCATATTGTCTAATTTAGCCTTTAGTCAAAACAAAAGGGGTTGACCTTAGGGATCAACCCCTTTTGTTTTGACTAACTACTATGTGATTTACTTCATTATCTCAACACGTTGTACAAGCGTATCCTCACCGGTATCAATCTTAAGAATATACAGTCCTGCATCATATACACTTACATCAATCTCAGATATCCTGGATGATATCTGCTTTTCGAGGATCTTACTACCAGTGATACTGAATAATGAAATAGTGGATGCATTCGAATTCTCAGCATTCATCTCGATCGTCAGCATATGTCTTACCGGATTTGGATAAACGGCTATACCGGACACATCATACATTTCATATCCCACATTAGGTGTTACATTAATACTGTGGGTTTCTGTTGATTCAAATTCTCCATCTGACACGGTCAGGCTCAGTACATAGCTGCCTGCAACATTAAAGGTAACATCTGTGATCAGCTGATCCTGAGCCGCAAAGACCACATCGTCTTTATTTCCAGTTTCCACATCCCACCAATAGGTCAGTTCCGAACCATTCGGATCCGAAGCTTCCCCTGTGAAGGTGATGGTCGTTTGCGCTATCACTTCAGATGCTGCAGATATTGACAATGAAGGAGGCATATTTGGAAGATCAGCATTCAACTCATGCAGGAAGGTAAGGTAATAGGATACTGTAGTGTTCCCATCCTCTGACACCACCACAAGCCTGTCATCATATGAAACCTTACCATCCAATCTCTCATGCCCCAATTTGGTTACCAATGATAGTGTTGCACCTTTTACTGCTTCAATATTTGCAAAGAAAAGTTCAACAACAGTCGCATCTGCCAAACCTGAGATCAACAGGTAGTCCTGGTCGATGTTATAGATGGACGAGATGACAAATGCATCACTTGAAAGCACTGCAGGTTCCATTTTGTATACAATGATTGTAACCTGGTCCTGGGCAATTACTTCCAGGTAGACATCATCCCCAACACGCACGTCCGATTTAGTTGAATCATAGTTTATGAGTTGATTGGGAATCAAATTTCCTGCTCCGTCAATGACATTCATCACTGCGAACTCCGGCACAAATAGTGAATCCAATATCTCCTTTAGTACTGCACCATATTCCATCCCCGAAATGATTCCATTATCCGCATCGACTGTCAGGTAGGATGTGGTATTTACAGTTTCCAGGACCGCATTACTGGAAAGCGACAGGTTGATCAGGACATATTTAGTGGTGGTCCTTCCGTCTGCTGAAGTTACAATGAGAGTATCATTCTCTGCAACAGGATCAGCACCTGTTTTTACGCTTCCATCCACAGAGCTGTGTAAACTCAGGACCTGACTTGTGTCAGCCGGGGAGATATTAGCATAAAAATCGTCTGCTGAAGTTTCTGAAAGATCTCCCTGGATCGTTTGCTCTGTTGCATAACCATCACTAACAAGATAAATCGGTGAAGTTAGGGTTGACAGGTAGACGGTCACCGGATCCATGTTATGTGAACCAATATAGAGAGGTAGATCATCAAAAACTTCAAAATCTGTACCATATATTTCAACGATCCAGTCGCTGGTATCCGGATGTGTACCAAAGCGTTCAGCCGATTCGGCTATAGAAGGAGCACCAGTATATATATTAGGTTTCGTCCTGTACCTTCCCCTGGTATTGTTTCCAATACCGGTCCCGGCGATGGGCCATATTCCATTTGCATTTGCATCTCCAATCACATCCACCAGGTCAACATCGTTCGGATCGCCTATTGCCTTCGTCCCTTCAAGTATTGAATCATTAGTAATCTTGAAAAGATAGAGGGCATTTGCTTCCCGAACTAAATACGGAACCACATTTATCAGGTCGATTGTCAGTTCCTCGTCCATAAACTGCGGACCTGTCCACTTCTTATCGATGATCTCAAGTTGCGATTCAGTATAAAACTGTTCCCGCCCCCGTGGGGCAACACTTAGCACAAAGACTTCTCCCGGACCAATTACCGAATTCACAGCCAGATCAATGGATAGGATTCCTGGTTCAATTATCCAGTTGGCGGAGTCTTCATGAAATTTATAACCGGGAACATATGCCTGGTACCTGTCCTTAAAATCTTTTATGGGATCACTCTGATCAGCTACCAAAGCGTCCATTGCATCCCCTTTATTAATATGTGTACTTCTGACAATCATATACTCTGAAAGATCCATATTCACGGTTCCGGGATTACATATTTCAAGATATCCCATTTGTGATCGTTGGTTGGTTGCAAATTCAGAGAAAAAGGGCATTCCTTCATAGTCATGAACATTCGCCGGATCCTTCTCTATTTCAAAGATGACAGTATATGCCTTTTCCGTAGTGTCACTCTCTGAAGTTACAGTAAATACAGTCGATCTGTCCTCCAGGCTTCCGGTAAGTGATACAGCTCTCTCCACATTCACTGTTGCATTTATATCCTGTGGAATTGCCACCAGGGCAGGTACATTCACATCACCATAGAGCACCATCACTGTATATGCAGACTTTGACGAACTGAATTGAGGAATGGTATCCCCTTTCCAACCATCAAGATCTTCATCCTTATCCGGCCAGGTTATCGCTCCAAGGTTCACATTGTCACTTGAAGCGTATTCCTCTACGGCCAGGTAGTAATCTTTTGTTACGCTAAGGTCTTCGGAAGTAAGCCTTAGGATATCTCCTTCACGCACGTCAGCTTGTTCTTCATCATCATACCATACAATATCCCAAGTGGCTTTCGGAGCTTTTTCAAGATATTTATAAAGTGAATCAACCCTTGTTGCATAGGGTATATTAGTTATGGTATCCATACCAGGCTGATTAACTGTGACATCATACGGCTGTATCCACAAAGTATCTTCACTTATGCTGATTTGCATACTAAATGGATCATAATATTGTAAACCCGGTGGTACTTTCCTCAACAGAGGATAGACATTTACTTCGTCCAATTCCGGATCTAACACAGTGATCGCAAAATCTTGTACCTCTAAGTCATTACCTGCAGCATATAACCTCAGTGTATCACCATTTCGCATAATGACATGTGTAGAATCGACAACATTAAGCTTTTCAAGATATTGCCATGCCATTCCCGGTCCGATATCCAACCTGTTGATCAGAGAGTCACCCTTGGATATCCCCCAGGGTACCGTTATTGTACTATTAGCGTTGTCGACCGCGACAATCGAAGACGATACATCAATGCTGTAATCACCATGCACTCCGGCAGTAGTATACGATTTCCGACCCTGTTCATGAGGAATTGGAAGCCATTCGGAATCTTCTATCGTTGTTCCTTTGGATTTCTCCCAATCCATATTACCCTGCGTAATATTTGCTTTTCGTACCAGGGTGTGTGCCCCTGAAGCTTCCAGAATACCAGCTACGTCATCATAAATTGGTAACATCTGCAGGTTCTCATCCAGGGAAAGTTTTACCTGATCGACCAATATTGAATCACCACTATCCAGTCGATAGTAAAGTACTTGTGCATGCTGTCCCCATTGGTAGAGCAGGCTTCTCCACGGATCATCATCGTGACAAACTAAATCAGCTAAATAATACAAATCCTTTCGGAAAGAAACCTCATCCGGCATCGTATCTATTTCAGCATAATCGTACAATGCATTCATGATCAGATAGGAATCACCTGGAGCAAGTGTTCCCCACAACCTACTTTTATTACCTAAATTAATATCATCAACGACTGACCAAATACCATCTGTATAATCTAACTGTGTGCCTTTCCCATTGACCCATGCAACGCAGAAGCGAGACAGGTCAAGGGTATCGCTGCCCATGTTGGATAGTTCCATATATGCTTCTGTTCTTGTTGAAGCGCTAAATTCAGTAAAAATCAAGCTTCTAATGGTATCCTCTTGCCCATATACTACAGAAAAGAGTCCGGTCACGATAAATGTGAAAAGTAAAAGTCGATTTTTTTTCATAATCTTAGTTTTTTTGAGTAGAAATTTTGTTATAAAAATAGACATCAATGCAAAGGGCGACTTGTTTGTATCGGTCATTACCTTGCTTAAATCATGAAATCGAATTATTATTTCAGCAGGGGAAACTCGGATGGCGAGTGGCCGAATTTCTTTTTAAAAGCATGACTGAAATGGGATGCGGATTCAATCCCTACATCGTACATAACGGTTTTCACAATGATCCCCGGATTATTGGAGAGTAAGTCAGCAGCAGCCTGCAAACGATAATTTCTTAAATAGACACTGGGGACCTGCCCGGTTAATTGTTTCAGTTTTCGGTACAACTGGGAGGTACTCAGGTTGGTCTCTTTTGCAAGCTCCTCCACTCCAAATGAGGAGTTTTCCATATTTTCCTGAATGGCTTTATTCACCAATTCAATGAAAGCAGAGTCAATTCCTGAAAGGTGGACATCTTTGGGCAGTGTTTGGCTTTGTGTGAAGTGTTGTTTAAGCTGCTCCCTGGTTTCAATCAGTTTCTTCACACTCACTTCAAGATGCTTCAGGTTGAATGGCTTTGAAATGTATGAGTCTGCACCGTGTTCCACGCCCTGGATCTGACTGTCTATTTCCTCTAGTGCCGTTAACAGTATAAAAGGTATATGACAGAGCTGTATATCCGACTTCACATTTTTACAGAAATCATAGCCGTTCATACCGGGCATCATCACATCACTGATGATCAGGTCAACTTCTTCGTTTGAAGTAATTTCCATGGCGTCCAGTCCGTTGGAGGCTTCCACCACCTTGTAATTTTTTTGAAGAACATCTTTAATGATCTTCCGGAAATCACTCTCGTCGTCTGCAATTAATACGACCGGCTTCAGACTTCTATTTATTTCCTCGTTTGCATCAAGACTTCCTGAAAATTTTTCGTACTCCAACAGTTCCCCAGCATTGATGCGATTGATCTCGTTCTTCCCCTGCTCACTGATCTTCAATTCATTCATGGGTTGCAGGATGGAAAATGTGGTCCCCTTTCCGGGGGCACTTTCAACCTTTAGCGTTCCCTTATGCAACTCTACAATTGATTTACTGTAGGACAGACCTATACCCGCTCCCATGTTCCTGAGTTCGGATCCCGTCTGATAGAAACGGTCAAAGATCTTGTCCATCTCTTCCCTCTGGATCCCCATTCCACTATCTTTTACATCAATAGAAACATAGCTTATGTCATCAATAGTTTGCAGGCTTCCTTCCAGCCGTATTTTCCCTCCGGAAGAGGTAAATTTAAAAGCATTTGACAGTAGGTTGAAAAGAACCTGTTCCATTTTCTCCAGGTCCACATGAATAATGGATGCCGGGTCCTTTATCTGGCAATAGAAATGGATGCCCTTCTTTTCCGAAAGCGATTCAAATGCCTCTGCAACAGGATAGATTAGCTCATCAAGACATGTTTCCGAGATATTCAGCTCAACACCTCCATGCTCTATTCTCCTGAAGGTAAGCAACTGGTTCATCAGGCGAATCAAGCGGTTACTGTTCTTTTCGATCATATTAACATACTCTCTCTGTTCATCCCCTTTAACGGTCTCCTTTAGCTTGCTCAGGGGAATAGAAATGAGCGACAAGGGTGTCTTGAATTCATGGGATATATTGGTAAAGAACCTTAGCTTTGACTGGTTGACTTCCTGTATCCTTCCCTTGTCGATTTGCTCAAAGTAGAGTTTGTTCTGCAGGTTCTTTAGTTTTACAAGGTATATGGATATACCGGTGATGATGGATATGCTTAATAAGATAAAGAACAGTATACTGACCGGGCGTGCGAACCAGGGGGCCAGCATGATAATCCGGAGTGAGGCTTCTTCTTCAGAAATCACCCCATCTCCATTGTATCCCCTGACCCTGAACGTATAGTCACCCGACTCGAGATTCGTATATGTCGGGGTAAAAGATCCCTGGTTGACATCAATCCATTCATCGTCGAATCCTTCCAGATAATAAGCCAAGCGGTTCTTATCAGGAACTGATGTGTGATAGCTGATTATATCAAAGCCAATTGTTCTGGCATCTCTGGTAAGTATGATTTCTGCTACTTCTGAAATATGCCTGTCAAGAATGATCCTCTTATCCACTTGTTCCCCAACCGGAACCACTTTGTTGTTAATTCTGAGCTCAGTAATTCTTACTTCCGGCGGAACTACATTCAGTTTTATCTGGCCGGGCTTGAAAACAGTGAGACCATTTAAGCCTCCAAAATAATAATTACCGGAACGTCCCTTATGGTAGGCATTCATCCTGAAGTTGTTGCTCGCAACACCATCAGAAATATCATAACTTTTTAATTTGTTTGATCTGGTGTTAAGCCTGTATATTCCCATATCCGTACCACACCACAATATAGAATCGTTCTCGTCGATGATGCCATAAAAGGCATTATTTATCAAACCAATGGTTTCTCCGAAGTGTTCAAATTTGCCACTGCTCCTTCCGGGCATATCCATCATCTTATTCAGACCTCCTCCAAATGTACCTACCCACAAAGCCTCATCCACATCTTCTTTAATACAGAACACGGAATTATTACTTAAACTGTAAGTATCACTTTCATCAGATACATAATGCTCAAGCAATACAAGAGAATCATCTTCCAGGGCATATCGAGATAATCCATTATTAATAAATCCGATCCAGATATTATTGACATCCTCTACATTCACAGTTATAATTTCGCGCTCATCATCAAATGTGTGCATGATATCAACAGGCAAATCAACCTGTGACTGGGATCTGAAATAGCGCCAGGGATTATTCAGTATTAAAATCTGAGAACCTGACAGCATTATATTCTCATCATCTACGTTTACGATACTGTGTATTTCAGAGATGGTTGGTATATCATAATTTGAAATTAGGTTTAAACTTGTAAAAATCCCGTTTCCCTTGTTGTAAACCACGACCGATCCATTTTCATAGCCTAACCATATATATCCGTGCATATCTTCGTACATGGAAATAATGTTGCCTGGGGAATTATTATACCTCGTGTTAAAGCGCTCAAAAGTCAGGTTCATTATACTGGTTTCTGTCACGGGTTCGTTGCTGCGACAAAGCGGACTGTTAAAGGAGGTAATCCATAAGTAACCTTCGCTGTCTTCCAGTATGCAGTTTACAAGGTTGGAGGATATCGTTTTCGGGTCATAGGGATTATGGCCGATATTGATAAACTGCTTCTGGTTGAGATCAAGCTTATTCAAGCCACCTTGTCCGGTACCGATCCAGAGCACATTATAGGGATCTTCAAAAATGCAATTCACCCAATTGCTACTTAGCCTGCCTCTTTTGGTTGGATCATGGACAAAATTGGTAAAAGTCTCATCTAAATCATTATAAAGTGACAATCCCCCAAGTTTTGTTGCAATCCACAATCTATCATCACTTCCAATAAGCAGATCATTTATTTCATTGTCAGCTATTGAGTTATTGTTAGAAGTATTATGTTGGTAACTGCTAATAAGCCTCAGGGTGGTTCCATCCATCACAGTTTTATATAAACCTTTTGCGCTACCGATCCAAATCAAATTTTTATACTGGATCGACCGAGTGATCAAGGTTGACGGTATACTTTCTTCTCTTTCAATCCGCAGATTCTTCATGCTGTCTGATAAAAACATCTTATACAATCCTGTTGTTGTGGCAAGAAGATATAGATCCTCACTGACCTTAAGCAGATCCCGTATATTCAGACCGGCATGCGATTCAGGCAGGATATTTGTCGACCAGTTTGTGATAATGGTATCATCAGATATCGCGGTAGTTACCTTCCCTAAATACTTATCGCCCATCACCCACATGGATTGATCAACATCCTGTACGATCCTGAATAAGATATCCATAGAGTCAGAAGTGGTTTTGAAAAACTTGTCCCTATCGGGGTAATAAATATTCAATCCGTTCCTGGAAACAATCCAAAGCAGGCCGCTATTATCGGAATGAATATGGCGTATCGGACCACGGTATATATCTTTTTGATATTTTGGTTCCCAGCTGATGTTTTGAAAGGAATTGCCATCGTATTTTATGAGACCGTTTGAAGTTCCCAACCACAAATTCCCGAATTTACCCTGCCCAATGGATAGTATCGTATTTTGGTCAAAACCCTCCTTGTTAGAATAGGAGACTAAGGAATAAACCTTCTCTCTCTGTCCGATTACACTCATCCATCCAAACAGGCTTACATACAACACAAGTAATCCTGACTTCCAAATTCCTTTCATCAATCACAGTTTAATTTCGAAGTTTCTATACACTTCTTATCTATGCCGGTGCAAGATAAAAAAATCATATAAATATACATAATACTGGAATGAGAGTAACAGCCATTGTAACACCGTTTTTGAGTATTTTTCTTTTGCTTGAATCAAGCAAAGGATTGTTTATTTCTCTCCGATTAGGTTATAAGAATCAGGTTTTCTTACTTTTGAAGAAACATATTACTCTACTCTTATGAAAAAAACACCCTTCTTTTTCAAGACGGCTCTTTTGCCGGTTCTGGCAACCGTTTTACCAGTATCCTGTACAAGTTTTCAGGCAGAAGAAAAACCAAATGTTATCCTGGTTATCACGGATGACCAGGGTTACGGCGAAATCGCCTTTAATGGCAACGAATGGATACAGACTCCCAATATGGATCAACTGGCCAGAGAAAGCTTCAGGCTTTCTGATTTTCACGTTGGGACAACCAGCGCCCCAACCCGCTCGGGGTTATTGACTGGTCGCAACTCCAACCGGGTAGGTGTATGGCACACTGTGATGGGTCGATCACTCCTGAGAAAGAATGAGATCACCGTGGCTGATGTATTCAAAGACAATGGTTACGCCACTGGTATGTTTGGCAAATGGCATCTTGGAGATAATTATCCTTACCGTCCACATGACCGCGGATTTGATGAGGCATTTTATCATGGCGGTGGGGGAGTGGCACAGGCTCCGGATTATTGGGACAACGATTATTTTGACGATACATACTACACGAATGATGAGCCAGAAAAAGTCAGTGGATACTGTACAGATGTTTGGTTTGAGAACGCCCTTCATTTTATTGAGAAAAATCAGGATCACCCATTTTTCTGTTATGTTTCCACTAATTCTCCTCATTCCCCCTTCCATGTTCCAAAGAAATACATTAATCTTTACAAGGATAACCCCAAAATTGTTAATCCTAATTTTTACGGAATGATCACCAATA
>JAGLSB010000737.1 GCA_023135955.1 Bacteroidales bacterium
ATACAATTTTCCGGGGCTCTTCAGCCACTTCTATCATATTGGGTTTGAGTAAGGCCACCACATTTTTGTTATTGTACAGATAAGCCTGCCCATCGTCATCAATAAAACACATCGGATCAATATGGTTGAACCCTTCCAGTGGTTTCTCCATCACTTCGAACGGCCCTTCAGGTGCATCACTAACAGCAACACCAACTTTCCATTTTTTTTCTTTGTCTCTTACCGGGAAATAGAGGTAATATTTTCCGTTTTTATGTGCTGCCCCGGGTGCAAATAACCAACCACCATTGGCCCATGGTATATCCCTGGTGTGTAGTACCTCACCATGGTCGGTCCAATGAATCATATCGGTTGATGAAAATGCATGATAGCCGTCCATGTGGTCGTAGTTTCCTTTATCGCCTTCCTGTCGTTGGTGGTCTTGTGAACAATACATCCAAACCACGCCATCCCACACATGTACATCAGGGTCGGCAGCACCTACATGGCGAACAAGTGGATTACCTTCCATTTTGAAAGTAAGCTTTTCCTGTTCTTTTGATTCACTTTGTTGGCAACCAAAGCATACTCCCATTAGAAGTAATCCTAATATCAATACTTTCTGTAAATTCATATTTTTTAAAATTTTAGTATCTAAACTCTGTGAAAAGCATCAGGTATTTTAATCTGAATTAAATAGCGACAGAAATGGAACTATTTTATTTGAAAATTAAACCCGGGAAATTTTTCACATCTAAATGTAAATCCTCCGGCTTGGTGGCTTTTTTACCACCAATTGTCACATTATCGAATGTGACACTATACTGTTTGCCGGAACCATAAAATTTACTTTTCAAACCTAAATCGTGTACAATCTCAATATCTTTAAATAAAATATTACTAAACTCATGATTGTCATCAGGACCAAGAACAATATATTCTCTTTTCCCTGGGCCAACTATGCCACTTTCCTCCCTTGGGGGTAATTTTTGTTCCCTGGCCATCACATAAAAAACTTCGTTTCTATTCGGATCATCAATCCTGATATCTTCAAAGCTGATGTTGGTAATAGAGGCATCTTTCTTCAGACTGCGCAGGTTAAACACACGGCCACCAGCTCCATTTCCATAGGCAAATTTACTTCTGGAATAAATTATGTCACAATTTGAGACCTTCACATTTTGTCCCGACCCGCCAGCAGTAAAAATAAATGCAGAACCATTATAATCTGTCCAGGTGGTAAGTCCACTTACTGTCATCCCTTTGCTTCCCGAGCCTGTATATATACAGTCATCCTGACATCTTAAAAAACAGTCTTCTACTTGCGCATAACCGGTTAAATAAAAACCGTCGCCATTGCCACACCATGTACTTATTTTTAGATTTTTTATGTAATTTGTCGAATTGGGATCGTCTTTGCCGTAAACAGCTACAGTATGAAAAGCGGCATCACAAAAGTAGATTCCTTCAAGACGCAGGTTTTTCACACTAGCAGCATTAAAAAGCTTATACCAGGTTTTTTTCTCCCAACGCTCTTTGCTCGTTTTAGGCCAGGGATTTTTTAAACCAGAAACAGTTCCATAACCAAACAAATGGACATTTTCACTATCCTTGGTGTACATTGTTCCATAGAGAAAAGCGTCGCCGGGAATGTAATATTTTTTGTCGCTTTTTAGGAAGTAAGGGCGCATAAGGTTCCCATCCGACCTATTGATGTAGTGTTCACCAGGGAGAAAATAGACGGTCTGCCAATCACCATCTTCCGGAGGGAGTTCACCAGGTTTAACACAATAAACATTCGGGTCACCAGGGTATGGCCTGCTGTCCTCAAGATGTGGATTGACAAAAATAGCCATATTGTGCAGTTTTACACTAGAGGGATCTGTTGTACCCAGATTAAAGTTATTGAGTTCGTTGTTTGGATCTATTACTAATTGACATGGTTTGTCAATAGTCAGGACTAACCAATCTCCTTCTTTTTTTGCAGGAATATTTTTGGATCTGGGTTTTAGTGACCAGCTATCCAAGGGAAGGCCATCGATCCTTTTGATACGTAGCTGAACACTTTTTCCTTTAGGAATCTCAAAACTTGTCCAGCTCATTGTCCAACCGTTCATTGGGTAATATCTACGATCATATTGGTTTATCTTTTGTCCCTCCTCACTGCTTTCGGTTTCCAAAGTGGCAGACTTACACCACTTACCATTTACCAATATCTCCGAAACAAAATGTTTAGATACAGGGGCACCCGGGACTGTTTCGTAATAGACAATCGCATCAGCAGAAATTTTAGTAGTTGGAGTGTCCTTATTCTCTAATGATTTAGGTTTACACGCAAAGATGCCCAATATTAAAAGGGCGATTAAAAATAAATTCTTCATTTTTTTGGTTTTTCTGCTTAATTAATTTGCTCTAGAATGTTTCTCAATTCTTCCCGCGTCTTCTTATGACTCCCTTCTTTTTCAGGATTATTTTCTGGTGCCCCAAAGTCATTAACTTTTATAAGCTCACCTTTATTGTTATAGATCCAGTCTCTTGTTCTAATGTGTCTATTCCCCTTATATTCAACATGAACCCATTGCTTTGGAAACCCTTTTTTGCCAAGTAACTGGGGAAGAAAGCTTCTACCTCTAATGGATTGCTCTGGTAGTGGTACTGAAGCCATTTCACATATAGTAGGAAGGAAATCAGCTAATTCAATTAAATCATCGTTCTTTGTACCAGACTTAACTTTATTTGGCCATTTTACTATCAGTGGTACTCTGGAACCACGATCAGTCATAGTCATTTTTCCACCTGAAACTTCAATTTTATCTTTACCAAAAATAGATTTTACGGGACCGTGAGTACCATTATCTGCACAAAAAATAAATATGGTATTGTCGCTAATACCTGCTTCTTGCACAGCCTTCATCAAACGACCTACGTTTTTATCAAGATAGTTCAGCATTTCAGGGAAACACTCTGGCCCACTGAGCTGTTGCTTGTCAGGTGAGTTTTCAGCTTCAGGATGGCCAGGAACATGCACATAGGGTGTATGGACGAGCATTGAAGGATAGTATGCCAAAAAAGGCTTTTCTTTGTTTCTGTTTATAAAATCCACAAGGAAATCGCCCATAACATCCGGACCAAATCTATCTGCAATATCTTCCTCTACAATACGATTGTTGATCCTAAAATATGGCTGATAATATCGTGATCGCTTAACTCCATTTCGATCATACATTTGCCAGAGGCAATATTCATCAAACCCAAAATCTTTTACAGTATTGTTTTTTTCGAGATATGAGAGATTCCATTTTCCTGCTATAGCTGTGGCATACCCTCCAGCCTTCAATTGGTTAGCAAAGCTTTTAAACTGATTAGGATTGAGAAAAGTGTTATCCTTGAAATGAGTTAATACATGCTTGATGCCATTATCCGATGGATATGTTCCGGTCATTATTTCAGCCCTGGAGGGAGAGCAGGCTGGGTTTGCAAAACAATGTGTAAAAAGCATACCTTCTTCGGCCAACATATCAATATTAGGTGTTGAGGTTGAATGTCCTCCATATGGCTTAAGCGCTTCTATTCCAAGGTCATCAGCGAAAATCAAAATTATATTAGGTTTTTCCTCCTGGGCAATAACTTTACATGATATGGCAAGAAGTATGCAAGTCATAAATACCGAGGGAAATTTTAAAAATGTATTCATTAGATTTTTTTTTATTTTTTTATTGTCAAGTGATTGTTTTATTCTGTCCTATAATAGGAATTAGCATTACTTATTGCTAAAATACTCAACCCATTGGACGCTCGGCAAGGGCAACAGGCGCCAGGCTAGTTTCATTTCTTCTAAGCCAGTTTGTCCACTTGTCCTTGTCTTTTCCAAAATCTTCATTGCTTATTTTGACAAGTGAAATATGAGC
>JAGLSB010000738.1 GCA_023135955.1 Bacteroidales bacterium
GAATTTCAAACGAACCCTTAGTTCCCGGTAGCTGAACCATATTAACTTCTCCATTGAAAAGCTTCTTTTCGGGTGTAATTATTTCAAGATTCATCTGGTTGCTGGTTACTGGTTTAACTCCTTTCAGTCGTTGAGCTCGCTTCGCTCGGTTCTGGTTGCTGGGCGCAGCCCTGAGCCTGTCGAAGGGTACTGAGCGCCGCCCTGAGCCTGCGATCCCAGAGATAGCCGAAGGGTACTGGTGAATAGCCGAGAAAATAATTGATAGAAAAAATGAAAAAACTAAATACGAAAATAATAATCCTGTTATTGTTGATTCCTGTATGGATATTTATTTATAATAATCTTCAGATATTCTCTGATTTTATTGTATTACGAATTTTTCAAATGCCACATGAAGCGCATTTGACAGAATCTGTTGGGTTCTTAATCTATGAAGTTCCAAAGGTTATGATGCTATTGGTGCTTATCATTTTCATTGTTGGAATTATCAGAACTTTTTTTTCGCCTGAAAAAACGCGCAAAGCACTTGAGGGAAAATCATTATTTGCTGGAAATGTAATGGCTTCTTTTCTGGGAATTGTAACCCCATTTTGTTCATGCTCTGCAATCCCTCTCTTTTTAGGTTTTGTGGAGGCAGGGATTCCGCTTGGAGTAACTTTCTCATTCCTTATTGCTGCCCCTATGATTAACGAAGTAGCACTTGTATTGCTTATCGGACTTTTTGGATGGAAAGTAGCGGTTATTTATGTTTTTACCGGTCTGGTAATTGCTATAATGGCCGGATTTATCATCGAAAAGCTGAATCTGAAAAAATATGTGGCTGAATGGGTATTCAATACTCATGCAAAACACAGTGTTTCCTTAGAGGAAAAACCTTCTATAAATGATCGTATTTCTTCTGGATTAAATACAGTCAAAGAAATTGTTGGAAAAATCTGGATTTATATCATTCTTGGAATAGCCGTTGGGGCCGGAGCTCATGGTTTTGTGCCTGACGAATATCTGGCCGGGGCATTAGGAAATCAAAATTGGTATTCTATTCCTTTAGCCATCGTTGTTGGAATTCCTCTTTATTCCAATGCTGCTGGAATTATTCCTATTGTAAGCGTACTAATAGAAAAAGGAGTTACCCTGGGAACTGCACTTGCATTTATGATGTCGGTTATTGGTCTTTCATTACCGGAAATTATCATTCTTAAAAAGGTTCTGAAGTGGCAACTAATTGGCGTATTTATAGGAGTTGTGGCTCTGGGAATTATCCTGGTTGGATATCTGTTCAATTATGTAGTATTCATTTAAATTTACTTTGGAATTTATAAAGAAAAAATAAACATTACATTTGTCGTGACAATTAAAATATGATAAAAAAGAAAACATCATTATTTTTTACTATCCTGGTCAATATTGTTTTATTGGCTTTGGCTGTTGTGCCACATCATCATCATGATAGCAACATCTGTATAATAAACCATATCTGTCATTCCGACCACGAAGACAACCATAATAATAATACACGTCACAATCATGATAATAATGTTAACGATGATAATCATTTTTGCCTTCTTGAACAAGAGATCATTCTTCGATCAAATAATTTAGAGCATCTTCTAAAAACCTTAGATTCTGCAGATAATCATCCTGGTTTTGACGGTTTCTGGAATATCCCGAATGAATCCGTTTTCATCAGTTACGTTCCACCGGAATATTCCAACATTCATTTCGGCCTTAAGTCCTCATTATATTCCTGTTTTGTAAGCCTAAGTCAAGGTTTACGGGGTCCTCCTACTGCATAATTTTATTAAGCTTCTCGATTGCTTATCTCAGGCGTCAAAATGCATTAATGCAATTTTGTCTGCATTTCAAATTGATTATAAAATTTAACAATATCTCTGATGACAAGAAATATAATTTTTTCATTAATACTTGCTTTCATGGTTGCTAGTTGCCACATTGGCCACGACCATGACCATGATAGTGATCACAGTGAGCACAATCATGATAAGCATAATGTGTTACAAGAAGGCACAGATCATATTGATCACAGTGAAGATATTCATGATCACAACAATGAGCAAGAAGAACCTGAGGATCATGGTCCTCAAAGCGAAAATGATCAAGCTCATAATCATGAAGACGTCAAAATTCAATTCACGTCTTATAGCCAGAATTTTGAAGTTTTTGCTGAGGCTGATCCATTCGTAACAGGTGAATCATCAATGGTCCTTGCCCACTTTACACATTTAAAAGACTTTTCACCACTGGAAGACGGAAAAGTTAGCATTCGTTTAATTGTCGATGGTAATGAAACTACACAAATCCAGGAAACTCCAATAAGAAAGGGCATTTATATCTTCAATATTGAACCTAAATTAATGGGGAGCGGAAGCATAGTTTTTGAAATAGCCCTTGAAAACGAAAACTTTAAAATATCCGTGCCGAATATTTTTGTATATGATGATGCTCATGAAGCAATACACGGCGCAGAACACGAAAATGAGTCTATTTCAACAACAAATACTACCGTCTTTACAAAAGAGCAATCGTGGTTGATAGATTTCGCCACAGAACAGCCAAAAAAGGAAGCCTTTGGTCAGGTAATTAAAACCACTGCTCAGGTACAATCTGCCCAGGCAGATGAGGTTTTAGTTTCTGCGAAAACAAATGGTGTTGTGACTCTTTCAAAAATAAATTTACTGGAAGGAATTAGCGTATTGAAAGAACAGAACCTGTTTTCAATTTCTGGAAAAGATTTTGCCGACAATAATTCCACTGTAAGATTTATGGAGGCTCAAAACAATTATGAAAAAGCTAAAGCCGACTATGATAGATCAAAAGAGCTTGCAAAAGACAAAATTATCTCTGAAAAAGATCTACTTTATACAAAAAATCAATACGATAATGCAAAAGTAATTTATGATAATCTGAGTAGGAATTTTAATGCCTCCGGACAAATTGTAAAAAGTCCGATTACTGGATTCATAAATCAACTTTTTGTTAAAAATGGTGAATATGTAGAATCCGGACAAGCTATTATGAGTATTTCTAAAAATGAAGTCCTAATTCTGCATGCTGAAATTCAGCAAAAGTATGCCGGAATTTTAAGTTCTATAAATTCTGCTGACATTCGAACCCTTCACGATAACAAAACTTATACTCTTGAAGAATTAAACGGTAAAATTTTGTCCTATGGAAGGAGTACAAATTATGATAATTACTTAATTCCCTTTGCCTTTCAGATTGATAATACAGAAAACTTCCTGACCGGCGGTTTTGTGGAACTTTATTTGAAATCTATTACTAACGAAAAGGCATTGACAATCCCAAATTCCGCCATCCTGGAAGAACAGGGAAATTACTTTGTTTTCGTTCAAATTACACCTGAACTTTTTGAAAAAAGAGAAGTAAAAGTTGGTTCAATGGACGGCTTCAGAACTGAGATATTAAAAGGAATCCAACAAGAAGAACGGATAGTAAGCTTAGGAGCAATATTTATCAAGCTAGCACAGGGAACAGGTGCCTTAGATGCTCATTCAGGTCATATTCATTAAACCAGGAAACGATGTTAAATAATATTATAAAGTTCTCTTTGAAGAACAAATATCTGATTTTACTTTTTTCATTAACATTGGTAGTAGTAGGAACCAGAACGGCCATAAACATGGATGTTGATGTGTTTCCAGATCTGACTGCTCCCACGGTGGTTGTAATGACCGACGCTCACGGTATGGCTTCCGAGGAAGTGGAGCGATTAGTAAGCTTCCCAATAGAAACAGCAGTAAACGGTGCCACAGATGTGCGCCGTGTAAGATCTAATTCATCACAGGGATTTTCTTTTGTGTGGGTGGAATTTGATTGGGGAACAGACATTTTCAAAGCAAGACAAATTGTTAGCGAAAAACTAATGACCATTTCTTCACAGATGCCCTTAGGAATTGAACAGCCAATTATGGCTCCGCAATCGAGTGTAATGGGCGAAATCTTTTTTATAGGTATGACAGCTGACAGCACAAGTATGATGGAGCTCCGTACTATTGCCGAATGGAATTTGAAACCACTGATTTTAGCGACCGGGGGTGTATCACAAGTAACAATAATTGGAGGGGAATTTAAAGAATATCAGGTTTTGGCTAACCCTGAAAGGATGAAATTTTACAATGTTTCTTTAACAGAGCTTGCTGCAACTTGCAAGGGTGTCAGTCAAAATTCCTCCGGTGGTGTTACAAGACAATATGGAAATGAATATGTGATTCGAGGAATAGGACGAACATCAGATTTGGAAGCGATTGGTAATTCATATATTAAATCTGTAAATGGTAAGCCAATTAAAATAAGAGATTTAGCAGAAGTAGTAATAGGTAGTGCGGTAAAACTAGGGCATGCATCATCAAATGCCAGTCCGGCTATAATTATTTCCGTTTCAAAACAACCAAATACAAATACTCTTGAGGTAACTGAAAAGATTGAAAATAATCTTGCTGTGCTTCAGAAAACATTACCCGCAGACGTAAAAGTGGATACTAAAATTTTTAGACAAGCAGACTTCATTGAAACTTCTGTTAATAATGTCAAAAATGCTTTAATTGAGGGTGGAATTTTTGTAGTAATTATTCTGTTTATATTCTTAGGAAGTTTCCGGACAACATTAATTTCTCTTTTGGCAATTCCTCTTTCTTTGCTTGGCGCAATTTTGGTGATGAAAGTTTTGGGATTGAACATAAATACTATGAGTCTTGGTGGAATGGCCATAGCCATTGGTTCTCTGGTAGATGATGCCATTATTGATGTAGAGAATGTATATAAACGCTTGCGGCAAAATCGGCTAAAACCCAAAGAAGAAAAAGAATCAGACTTTAGTGTAGTATTCGAAGCGTCGAAGGAAATCAGGTCTTCAATTTTAAACGCAACTTTAATTATTATGGTCGCATTTTTACCCTTATTTTTTCTTTCGGGAATGGAAGGCAGAATGTTACAGCCACTTGGAATATCCTTCATAGTGTCTTTGTTTATTTCTTTAATCGTAGCGATGACACTTACTCCATTATTGTCAAAATTGCTACTAACCGGAGATAAATATCTCGCAAAAAATGAAAAAGAGAAGTGGTTGGTTCGAAAATTGACTTATTACTATGAACAATCGCTTCGGTGGTCGTTGAAACATAAAAAAGCTATTATCTTTCCTGCATTCGGATTGTTTGCGCTTTCAATATTTGTTTTTTCAACATTAGGCCGAAGTTTTCTACCTGAATTTAATGAAGGGTCACTTACTCTTTCTGTAGTTACAAAGCCAGGAACTTCACTTGAAGAAAGTAACCGATTAGGAAATTTGATTGAATCTGAAATGCTTTCTATTCACGAAATATCAAGCACAGCAAGAAGAACCGGGCGTGGTGAACTTGATGCACACTCACAAACAACCAATAGCGCTGAAATTGATATAAACTTTAATCTTGATGAAAGAAGCCAGCCCGAATTTCTCTCTGATGTCAGGGAAACTCTTTCGAAAATTCCAGGAATAGCCTTCACGGTTGGTCAGCCCTTAGGACATAGAATAGATCACATGCTTTCTGGAACACGGGCTAACATAGCTATTAAACTTTTTGGTAACGATTTGAATGAAATGTTTATTATTGGAAATCAAGTGAAGAACTCAATCATTGATGTAGAAGGATTGGTTGATGTCAATGTAGATCAACAAGTTGACATACCGCAGATTCAGATAAGGGCCAACAGGGATATGTTAGCCAATTATGGTATCACATTGGAGCAATTTAATGACTTTATTGATATGGGCTTTGGGGGCGAAAAGCTCGGAGATATTTATGAGGGTCAACGGAGCTTCGGATTAATATTAAGGCTGAATAAAGATTATACAGAGACAATTGAGGGAATCCGCTCTGCTTTAATAGATACCGGAGATGGGAAAAAAGTTCCTCTGGCGCTGGTCGCTGACATTGTATCGGTATCGGGTCCGGCTTCAATTAACAGAGAGAATGTGCAGCGTAAAATTGTGATTTCTGCAAATGTCGCGGATCGCGATTTACGTGGTGTGGTTGAAGATATTCGGATAAATATTGA
>JAGLSB010000739.1 GCA_023135955.1 Bacteroidales bacterium
GATCCATCTGTCAGAGTAGATTTTGAATCATTTATGAATAAATTAATTCCTGAAAACGATCCTCTTTACACCCATATTTTTGAAGGTTCCGATGACATGCCAGCTCATATAAAATCTGCTCTTTTTGGTAGCTCGCTTACTCTTCCTATTACTAATGGCAGGCTTAACCTGGGTACCTGGCAAGGAATCTACTTTGGTGAGTTTCGTAATCATGGTGGAAGCAGGAGGGTAGTAGTTACAGTTTATGGATGATGTTTTGGCATCAGTAGACTTAGCTCAATAATTACAAATAGTACAAAACTTTATGAAATTCCGAGGACCCAAATATTATCCGGAAGTTGAAGAGAAAATTAATGTTGTTTCACATGCCTTTGGAATACTATTAAGCATTGCAGCTCTAATTATGTTGGTTTTAAGAGCAAATTTCCAGGGAAACGCATGGCATATAGTTAGTTTTAGTATTTATGGAGCTAGTTTAATTGTATTATATACTGCTTCAACATTATTTCACAGTTCAAAGAATATAAGAGTAAGGCATAGATTAAATTTAGTTGACCATGCCTCTATTTATGTTCTCATTGCCGGGACTTACACACCTTTTGCCCTTGTTACCCTCAAAGGACCAATTGGTTGGGTAGTTTTTGGTGTAATTTGGGGATTAGCTGTAAGTGGAATTATCTTGAAATTTTTCTTTATTGGAAGATACTATTTACTGTCAACTATTATGTATGTATTGATGGGCTGGATTATGATATTTGCAGTGAAACCATTAATAAATAATTTAGCTATCGAAGGTATTCTTTGGCTTCTCGCAGGAGGAGTGGCATATACAGTTGGTGCAGTATTTTTTAGTCTTAATAAAATAAAGTTCAATCATGCCATCTTCCACATGTTCGTATTAATGGGTAGTTTCTGTCATTTTATGTCGATTTACATTTATGTTCTGCCAAGGAAGTAATCATATTTCATATAGAATCATAGGCTTTAAGGAAATGCTAATGTAAGTGTCACTCCATAAAGTCATTATTCATTGACTTTGCTCATTATATCACCTACCTTTATATTTTCATTCAAATATTTCATAAAGCAAAGTAATCCTGGGGGTAATTTTGTTATGATTATTTATATATTGAATATAGTAATTTCAATAATGCAAGAAGCTAAGTTATATGTAGTTAACTCTTTTGTTTTGATGATATTAGTTTCGATTCCTCAGTTATATGCGATTGATGATTCCTATCAATCAGATTCTACGGATTATTCTGAGAAAAAGGTTTATTTCACAATCAGATATGGACAAGGTGGATTTAGTGATGAACGATCTCCAATTGGAAAATTAGGAGGAGGTCAGGTTGCGATTGATATTAAGCCAGCTAAATTGCCACTTTCTCTTTCAATTTCGAATGAAGCTTACACAAATAGTAGCGACCCTACGGAGTCCTACGAAATTTCTGATTTAGTATTAGTTAATTGTCTGTATTCAAATTACTTTTTCAGAAATAGCAACTTAAATGTCTTCGCCGGTCCTGGTATTGGGATATTAAGGGTACCTCAAGGAGAAGATACGAAAATAAAAGCTACGCTTTTTGACATGGAAGCAGGCGTAAATATGATATTATTTTGGAAAATTGGACTTTATGGAACTTACAAGTATTTATATGCCAATGATGGGAATCTGATAAATTTTAGTGAACATATTGTATTGGTAGGGATTACTTTCAATTTTGGTTTATAAGACACTTAATAAGAAATAGCCATGAGAGGTCTTCTAAATTCCCATTGGGAGGAATTCCAAAAAGTAAATCCAAAAACAAATGATGATTGTGTAAATGTTTTTATTAATGGTTTCGAAGAAAAAATGAAGAAAAAATAGCTTTTGCCATTTCTTATCAATCTACTGTTATGTATTGCCTTAAATTCTATTTATATTTATTTCTTCTTTTTAAGCTTTAATTGGATTATTTGGCAATATTGCAGAATATTCACTTATGAAGTATATTTGTATTATGAAAGATAAAGAATCATATATTGCGAAATTGATAAGCTCAAGGATAAGAAATCAAGATCCGGGAGCTGAGGTTATTCTATTTGGATCAAGAGCTCGTGGTCAGGCAAATGAAGATTCTGACTGGGATATACTTATTCTAATTGACAAGCCTAAAAATAATAGAAGAGTTGAAGAGATGTATCGCGATGAAATGTTTCAACTAGAATTGGAATTAGGTGAAGCTATTTCAACTTTTGTATATTCCAAAGGTGATTGGGAAACGAAATTTATTTACACTCCATTTTATCAAAATATCAAATTAGAGGGGGTTAAGCTCTGATGAAGGGAGCCCGGGATGAATATCTACAATATCGACTAGAAAGGTCTAATGAATTATTTCAGGATGCTCAACTATTAGCTGAGAATCGTCGCTGGAGGTCATGTATAAATAGATTATACTATTCTTCATTTCATTTAATAAGTGGTCTGCTTTTTCAAAAAGATATAACTACAAAATCACACGATGGACTTAAAACTAAGTTTCTTCAATTATATATAAAATCGAACCTGATAGAATTAGAGTATGGCAAACTTTATTCAAAACTGATTGATTGGAGGCAGGAGAGTGATTACTCAGTTAACATTGAATTTAAAGAGGAGGATGTTATACCATTAATAATAAAAGTTGAGAAATTTAATCAGATCCTAAGGGAAAAAATTAAAATATAGGATTATTTCTTCACATTGCACAAGCCTTTAGTGATTATGGGATTTAGCTGATAACTAATGGTTTAAGCAGTCTTTAACTTCATTCCCAATAAGAAAATTGTACAAGTTTATTGCACCACGTTTTTGTAATTCAAATATTGCTATATCCGAGTACCAGGCATAATGTCCCGTGCAGATTGTGCGTGGATGATCGATTATTTTCATTTGAGCTTCTTTCGTTGGTTCATCTTCAAATACATCAATTCCTGCACTATGGATAGAATCATTTTCCAGAGCAAAAATCAATGCTTTTTCATCCATTACCTCACCCCGTGAAGTATTTATGATTACAGGCTTATTCTTCATTTTCTTGAAAGCATCGTGGTTTAGAATATGCCTGGTCTCATCTGTAAGATTGCAATTTAGGCTAATTACATGACTTGATTGAAGTAGTTCATCGAAAGACGATCTAGTTGCACCAGGGCCCTTAAAATGTGATTCTGGCTTATAAGGGTCCGAAGCAATAATATTTTTGAATAAAGGACTTGCTTTTTTGCATAATTCACTTCCAATTCTTCCCAGGCCAATGATTCCAAGCGTTTTATCATGAAGTTCAAAAATATCAGGAATAGGAGGGGTCGAAAATTGGTTAAGCACTTGATTGCGAGTATCCCACAATCCTCTGCTACATGATAACATTAATGCAAGCGCATGATCCGATACCGATTGATTTCCATATCCCTGTACGTTGGCTACTTTTATCCCAAATTCTGTACAGGCCGCAAGGTCAATATTATCATAGCCAACACCGTACCTTACAATTGCTTTCAGATTTCTAGCAGAACTTAAAAACTCTCTATCAATTTTTGTTTGTCTGACTAATATACCATCAGCCTCTTTGGCAAATTCTATTTTCTCACTTCTTTCGCCACCATGACTTGGAAAAATACATAACTCTATTCCGTTATCCCCAAAAAGTTCCTTTTCGAATTCGTAAGATTCATAGCCGGAATCTAAAATAACTGCTTTCATAGCCTATTTGTCAAGAATAATATTTTGTAATTATTATGACAAAGTTAATTGTTTCAAATTTTGAATGTGTAATTATGATAAATATTAATAATTCCTTATTATTTTTTATAATCATTAGGTATTGAAAATATGAATTACTTATCTTTGAATTTAACCTAATAACTATTTAGAAATGAATAAAATAACGAATAATATCCTTTCAGGCCTTTTAATTATAGCCTTTTTTGGTGTAACAGCAGTTTCATGTGTGCAAAAATCAAATGTAAACTGGAATCTTTACTCTTCATTTACATTAGAAATGCCTGAGGAATTAATGATTGGTTTAGCTGTAACCTCGCATAATTCAGAGGAATCTACAATAGCTGTTTTTTCGTCATTTCAGTTAATAGATTAGCATCTAAACACATATTAGGCAAGTAAACTTTAAAGTGATTTCAGTTGTATGTAAAATCGTGCATATAAGACATCGCTATCAAGAATGATTCCCTACATGTAAAAACTGATTAAAATTCTTGAGACATGGAAAAGAAGACAATAATAATTTTATCTTTTTTTGTACTAATGAGTTCTTTATTAGCTCAAAACTCTGTGCTGGAAATGTATATTCAGGAAGGATTACAGTCTAACCTCGCTTTAAAACAAAAACAGTCAAATTATGATAAGAGTATTCAGGTTTTGAAGGAAGCAAAAGGTTTGTTTTTACCAAATCTAAGTTTCAATGCAAGATACTCTGTGGCTGATGGTGGCCGATTGATTGAATTTCCTGTGGGTGATATGATGAATCCTGTCTATAGTACGCTCAATCAATTAACATCCTCTAATCTGTTCCCGCAAATTGAGAATGAAGTATTTCCATTTTTCAGGCCAACCGAACATGAAACAAAACTACGTTTGGTTCAACCCTTGTTTAATCCCCAGATCTATTATAACTCAAAAATAAAATCAGAGTTGACAAATGTCAAAAAGGCTGATGTAGAGACATTTAAAAGGGAACTAGTTGCTGAGGTCAAATCGGCATATTTCAATTATTTGAAAACTATACAAATTCTTAAACTTACAGATAGAACAACCGAACTTTTGAAAGAAAATTTAAGAGTAAACGAACGGCTTTATGCAAACAATAAAATTACAATTGATAATGTCTACCGTTCAAAAGCAGAGCTAAGTAAACTTGATCAGAATATTGCTGAAGCTATTAAGTTCAATAAATCTTCAAAAGCATATTTTAATTTCCTTTTAAATAGGCCGCTTGAATCGGATATTGAAATATCTGATGAAAAAAATTTCTCATTTCTTGAAGCTGAACTTCAAAATTCACAGGAGAATGCAATAAATAATAGGGAAGAGTTACAACAAATTCAGAGTTATAAGATTGCAAGCGATTACAATTTAAGATTGAATAAATTTAATAAGATTCCAATTTTTATAGCTGCCGTAGATTATGGTTTCCAGGGAGAAGAGTACAATTTTACTTCTGATGATGACTATATTATGGCTTCCTTTGTTTTAAGCTGGGATTTATTCAAGGGATTTCAAAATAATGCAAAAATTCAGCAGGCAGCTATCGATAAGCAAATTGTTGAAACACAATATATTGAAGCGGAAAATCGGGTTAGATTACAAGTCCTCGACTTATTTTATGAAGTAGAAGCAGTTGAAAAAGCAATTGTAGCAGCTCAGCAAGAGAAAATGAGCGCAACTAAATCTTTTGAAATTATTAATAAAAAATACAATGAAGGACAATCAAACCTAATTCAATTCATTGATGCCAGAACTACTATGACAAATGCCGAATATAACGTGATTATTACTACTTATGATTATAACATTAAATATGCTGAATTTGAAAGAGCAGCATGTTTGTATAATATTTCAGAATAAATATATTTATATAGTTAATAATGAAAAAGTTAACCAAGTCAATAATATCCATACTATTAATTGTTTTAATGATTGCTTCATGTAAAGAGCAAGTGAATCAGGAGAAAATAGTTGAAAAAGTAAAAGTCAGAACAACTAAAGTTATTGAAAAAGAAATGTCGATACCTATTCATTGCAGCGGTAAATTATCTTCAAAAGAGGAATCAAAACTAAGTTTTAAAACAGGTGGGATTATCAGCGAAATATTCATCGATGAAGGTCAAAAAGTGAAAAATGGAGAAGTTTTGGCAAAGCTTAATTTGTCTGAAATTCAAGCAAAGGTAAATCAGGCAAGACTTGGATTGGATAAAGCTGGAAGAGATTTTAAAAGAGCCAATAATTTGTATAAAGACAGTGTAGCAACCCTTGAGCAATTACAAAATGCTACAACTGCTTTGGATATTGCAAAATCAAATGTGGAAATAGCAGAGTTCAACCTACAGTTTTCAACAATCAAAGCACCTTCGAATGGTAAAATACTAAAACGAGTTGCCGAAGAGAATGAAATTGTTGAACCTGGCAGTCCTGTGTTTTTGTTTGCCTCAACAGATAATGACTGGGTGGTAAGAGTAAATATTGCTGATAAAGATATTTTTTCGCTGCTGTTAAATGATACTGCAGAAGTTAAATTTGATGCTTATCCGGATAAAATATTCTATGCTACTGTTTCCGAAGTTGGTAACTCAGCAGATACTTATACTGGCACATATGAGGTTGAACTAACATTAGAATCAACAATTACAAAATTTGCATCAGGATTAATAGCAAGTGTGGATATATATCCTTCAATGAAAGAAAAGTTTATGATAATTCCTGTTAATGCTCTTATCGAAGGCAATGAAACAGAAGGTTATATATATCAGGTTATTAATAATGAAAAAGTAAAAAAGTTAAAAATTAAGATATACAAGATTTCTGATAATGATCTATTTATTAAATCGGGAGTAGAAGAGGGAATGGAGATAATTACTGAGGGAGTGAGTTATGTTGGTGGATCGGTTGAGGTTGAGGTGGTGAGATAGTTTCTAGTTTCTAGTTGCTGGTTACTGGTTGTCTAGTTTGTCCAGGCATAATAGCGTTGACATATTTTACAAAATGTAATAAAATAAGATAAAAAAAATTGATTTAGGTAGAGTGTTCAAATAGTTGCCTAACCAGCAACCAGTAACCAGTAACCAGCAACCACCAAAAAATGAACCTCCCAAAAATAGCCATAACAAACTATCAATTCACAATCATTGTATTCATCCTGATTACGATAGCGGGATTGAATTCCTACCTGAATATGCCTCGCATGGAAAATCCTGAGATGAAAATACCGGGGGCTTCAGTAGTGCTTATTTATCCGGGTACTAATCCTGTTGATATGGAGCAGTTAGTTGTGACTCCTGTTGAAGATGTTTTGAATGAATTGGATGATATAAAACAAATTGAAACGATTATTAATAACGGTCTGGCTATAATTAACATTGAGTTTTACTATGGAACTGATGCTGATAAAAAATATGATGATGTTGTAGAGAAAGTAAATATTGTAAGAAATGAATTGCCAGATGATATTTATGAGATTAGCATACACCAATGGTCCGTGTCGGATGTTTGCATGATGCAACTTGCCCTTGTTTC
>JAGLSB010000074.1 GCA_023135955.1 Bacteroidales bacterium
CCCAGACTTAAAGATTTATTAATTAAACAAAGATGAAAAGAAAATACCAAATTCGAGAAAAAAAAGTTATTTTTCAGACTTTTCAGGGTTTTTTCCAGACTTGATTTTTTTATTTAAAAAAAATATTGGATCAATTTTAGTTGAAGGCGGAGCGAAGATACTTAATGGTTTTATAGAATGTAATATGTGGGATGAGGCTAGGATTTTTAGAGGAAATATGGATTTTTTGGATGGGATAAAGTCTCCTGCTCTTCCCATTCCTTCTGAAGAAAGAATTCAATTCAGGAACAATTTATTAATAATATCCTATAACAGGATTTGAGTTATTTATTATATGCTCTATTTTTCGTATATTTGCTCTTGTACCTTGATAATGAACCCTTTGTTTATGATTTTTATGCGGGTTCAGTATACTATACTAGAAAGGGTTCAGCAAGAATAATAAAAGAGAATGATTAATTTATTGATAAATTATAAAGATATGAAACGTTATATGACAATGGTATTTGTACTAGCCTTTTTTGGCTATTCTTATGCCTCCTCACAAAATGCCAAGCAATTTGTTAAAGTTGGTCAGCAATTTTTTGAGAACGGGATGAATGATGATGCTATCAAGCAATTTTCTGCTGCGATTAACATAGAACCTGATATGGACAAAGCCTATGTGGCCAGGGCTAAGGTTTATGAAAGAGTAAAAGATTATGAATCTGCGATGAATGATTATAATAAACTTTGTATTTTCAACACTAAGGAGGAAGAATATTTCTTCAAAAGTGCTGAAATGAGTTTTTTTCTGGAGGATTATAAACAATGTCTTACTACTGTTGAAAAAGCCCTTCAATTAAGTAGTAATTATTCTAATGCATTAGAGTTAAAATTTAATGCTCTTTTTGCCTCAGAAGATTATGCCGAGGCATTGGAAGCCTCCAAGAAGGCCCTCAGATATAAGGAAAATGAGGTTAATTATTATAATTATGGAAGAATAAATGAGAAAATGGAATTGTGGGATGAAGCTCTCATTGCATATAACAAAGCGATTAAGAAAAATAGTAATTTTCTGGAAGTTTATGTTGTTCTTGCCGATTTATATCGAAGGGAATTAGACCTTACCAAAGCTATGGGAACTATTAGTAAGTCTCTGCAAATTAGTAAAAACTACATTCCTGCTTATAGGGTAAGAAGTGCAATCTATGCCGACCAACTAAATTATTCCAAAGCAATTGATGATGTGTCAACTATTCTGTTACTAGATCCTAATGCCACCGAAATGTTTTTTTTAAGAGGAAAATATTATCAGGGATTTGCTCAGCATATGAATGCCGTTAATGATTTCAGTAAAACTATAAGTCTGGATAATACACATGCTGAAGCATATTTTAACAGGGCATATTCAAATGAACAAATTCAAAGGTTTGATGATGCAATTAAAGACTATTTAAGACTTGCTGAGATTGTTGAAGATGACGAAAAGGCTATTGAAATGCTGACAGAAGCAGAAGAAAGGCTTTTTGAACTTAACAGAGAGACTAATAAACCTGAATTGGTTCTTTCAACACCTGAAGAAAAAGCCGACAGAGTATTGCATATTCCAAGAAAAGAGAATATAATACCAATTGTCGGTATAGCTATGGATGAAAGTGGTATCAAAACAATTAAAGTTAATGACTTAATTACACCTTTTACTAAAAAGGAGAATGGCTATGAATTCTTGACTTCAATTAATGTTACCGGATTGGAAAGTTTAAAGGTGGAAATTGAAGATGTTTATGATAACACGGAAATTCTGGTTTATGAAATTCTTAGAACAGAAGTAGAGAAGCCAATTGTAAAAATAATAGCTCCTTATGCTTCTGATAACAATGTTATTTATATAGATACTAACGATCCAATGATATACGTGGAAGGGGTTATCTCTGACGAAAGTCTTATTAGTTCAATCTATATTGACGGTGTTGTAGCAAGTTATGTTCCAAGCGATCTGAACCCGAATTTTCAGGCTATGATTTCTGTCAAAAATAAAAATGAATTCACAATAAAAGCTACTGATGGTTTTGGAAATATTTCTGACACTAAGTTTACTTTAAATAGAGAATCAGTTGCCTTACAGGAAGATAATCCGATGGGTAAAACCTGGGTGGTTTTTATTGAAAATTCGAACTACCAGAGTTTCGCCAGTTTGGAAGGGCCTACAAAAGACATTTTGCTAATGAAAACTGCATTGGCAAATTATAGTATTCATAACTTCATTCATAAAAAGGATATGAGTAAGCAGGAGCTAGAGAAATTCTTTGCCATAGAACTTCGTGATCTTCTTAGAAGTAATCGTGTGAATTCTTTGCTTGTCTGGTATGCAGGGCATGGGAAATTTGTTAATGAAACAGGATACTGGGTACCTGTTGATGCAAAAAGAGACGACGAATTTACTTACTTTAACATTAATGCTTTAAAAGCTTCAATGCAATCTTATCCAACAAATGTAAACCACACTCTGGTTATTACAGATGCTTGTGAATCTGGCCCTTCATTCTATCAGGCAATGAGATCTGGCTTGCAGGAACGAAACTGTAATGACCTGGCTACTGTCAGACTTAAGTCTTCACAGGTGTTTTCATCTGCCGGATATGAGTTGGCTGTAGATAATAGCCAGTTTACACGAACATTTGCTAATTCGCTGGCTAACAATGCAGATGCATGTATTCCTATAGAAAGTATTGTTCAGAAAGTTACGGATGCAGTTGTAAACTCTAACCAGCAAAAGCCCCTATTTGGGAAAATAGCCGGTCTGGAGGATGAAAACGGAACATTCTTCTTTATCGCCAAATAAATAAATAATGACATATAAGTTTATACTATATTTAGAAATGAATATTCGTCTGATTAGGCGAATATTTTTTTTAGGTATTCTATTAGTTTCATTGAATGTAAATGGGCAAAACTATTTCTTTGATACATACGGAGTGGCCGAAGGATTAGCTCAATCGACAGTTTTTGACATTTTGCAGGACCAAAACGATTATGTCTGGTTGGGAACACGTGCCGGTGTGAGTAAGTTCGATGGGCAAGAATTTATTAATTATACTGCGGAAGATGGACTGGCATTAAATAGCGTACGAATAATCTATCAAGAAGAAAATAGTAATAAAATATGGTTCGGACACGTAGGCGGTGGAGTAAGTGTTTTTGACGGTCATGTATTTCATGAATTCTCAGATGGAAAAACCTTAACATCAGACGTAACTGGATTTCTAAATGATAAAGAGGGTAATTTCTGGATTAGCTCAGAAGGATCAGGTGCTGTTAAGATTGAAAGTATGGCAAATACTTTGGAAGAATCTGTCTTTGAACTTTATAAAGGGAATGATTTGAGTGATAGGATTTTTGGGATAATAAAAACATCCGATGATAGATTATTATTTCTAACCGATGCTTTTGTGAAAGAATATGATCCTTCAAAAAATGAGTTTGCAAGTTTCATTATGGACGGGATGCCTAGTTTTTTTCAAATAACATCTCTGTTCGAAGACAGTAAAACTAATTTATGGTTTGGAACTTTCCACGGAGGATTGTATAAGTACGACATTGAAATAGATAGTTTTAAAGTTTATGACATTAGGGATGGTTTAAGTTCTAATTGGATAAGTAATGTTGGAGAAGACCATAATGGAAATATCTGGATAGGAACATGGGGTGGCGGTATTACTATTATCTCTGCTGATGGACTGAATATATTTAACAAAGAGAATGGATTGCCCGATATGAAGATTAGAAAGATAATTGAAGACAGGGAAGGGAATATGCTCATAGGAAGTAATGAAAATGGTTTAGCAATATACAAAGGAGATGAGTTTATTTCTTATTTTGAAGAAGACGGACTGGGCAATTCACAGGTCTGGGCAATTGAGCAGGATGAGTCTGGGCATTATTGGTTCGGGACTAATCAGGGAATTAGTATTCTAAATCCTACTAATCAGAGCTTTACAGATTTCCATAAATTACGAGAAAGTAGGATAAGGTTATTGAAAAGAGATTCAAAAAACAGGATGTGGATAGCCGTTGATAATGAAGGAATCTTTACACAGAATTTAAACAACGGAGTATTTACTTATGAACCCAAATTGAATTCTTATTTGCCTTCTCTTGTCGTAACAGCTCTTGAGGCTGATGATAAGGGAGTGATTTGGGTAGGGACACTCGACGGATTAGTAGGTTACGATTATAATTCAAGATCTGCAGGATACTTTACACAAACTGCAGGTCTTTCAGCTAATGAAGTTTCATCTTTATATTTTTCAGAATGTAGTGGACGTTTATGGATCGGGACTCGTAATAATGGCCTGAATTATTATAAAGGAGATAGTATATATAATTTTGATCTTGGAGAAAACTTTACTGCAACAAGTATTACATGCGATAGTTTAGGAATTTTATGGGTTGGAACAGAAGCAAAGGGAGTTTTGATGATTGATACCAAAGAGTCAAAGATCCTTAATGATTTCAAAGTTTCGGATGGACTCCTGGCAAATCTCATAAATCTTGTTGAAGTAGATGATATGAATAACATATATGTAGGAACTAATAAAGGACTGAATATTTACAATAGGGACAGAGACAAACTGTTGACTTATAATAAAAAAAATGGCTTTGTCGGGATTGAAACTAAGCCCTCTGCGGTTTTGGTTGATGACCAGAGGGATTTGTGGTTTGGAACAGTTGTTGGAGTTACGAGATATGATCCGGACAAGATGAAAAAGCAAAATGCTGATCCATTAACTCACATTATTAGTCTAAAAGTTAATCTGGAAGATAGAGATCTTATATCAGGTCTTAAGTTAAAATATACCGAGAATGATGTGGTTATTGATTATGTCAGCATGTGTTTAACAAATCCAGATGCTGTTGCATATAAAATAATGCTTGAGGGTGCTGATAATGACTGGCGGCCAATAACAAGACAGACACGTGTAACATATCCGTCTCTTGCCCCAAGAAAATATACTTTTAAAGTAATTGGCAGGAATAATGAGGGAAGTTGGAATTCTGAACCTATAAGCTTCTCATTCCAGATAAGGCCTCCTTTTTATCTTACAATATGGTTTATACTATCTGTGATAATACTCATTGCGGCAGCTATTATATCATATGTAAAGATCAGGGAGAAGAACCTCATCAGGGAAAAGAGAGTTCTTGAAGATAAAGTAAGAGAAAGAACGGCAGTTGTTGTAGCTCAAAAGGAAGAGCTTGCGGAAAAGAATAAAGACATTACCGATTCAATTAGATATGCTAAAAGAATTCAAGTAGCTATTCTTCCTCCAGAAGTTCCTTTTAAAGACACTTTTATTTTATTTAAGCCGAAAGATATTGTTAGTGGTGATTTCTATTGGTTTGAAGCGGTTGGAGATCTTGAGTTCATGGCAGCAGTCGATTGCACTGGACATGGAGTTCCTGGGGCATTCATGTCTATTATCGGAACTAATATTCTGAATAAGATAGTTAAAGAAAGAGAGATTTTTAAGCCCGCCGAAATAATCGATAAATTGAATGAGGAGGTAGTATATAACCTTAGAAGTGGAGATGAGGGTAGCGCAGTTTATGATGGAATGGATCTTGCTCTTATTTGTTATAACAAAGAAACAGCTGTACTGGAATATGCCGGAGCCTATAATCCCTTATTAATAGTGAGGGGAAATGAGATGGAAGAAGTTAAGGCTGACAGATTTGGAGTAGGCAGGTCATCTAGGATAGAGGAAGCCAGGAAGTTTACAAATAAGGAGGTTAAAATCAAAAAAGGAGATACAATCTATATTTTCTCTGATGGATATGCTGATCAGTTTGGCGGCGAGACAGGCAAGAAATTCAAATCCAAACCCATGAAAGAACTATTTCTGGCTATTCAGGAAAAGTCAATGGATATTCAGAAACAAATACTGGAAAAAACCCTGGAAGCATGGAAGGGAGATATTGAACAAGTAGATGATATTCTGATAATAGGTCGAAAATTCTGATTAGTGTTTTTGAACCGCTGCAAATTTCAGAGCTTCTGAGTCCCATGGAGAACTTTCTCTTATTGCATCAATTACTTCAGATGGATCAGAAACGACAGTCCAGATATCGGTATGAATATCCCTCATAAATTTCTGACTTATCATTCTCGCAAGTAATTCAAAAAGAGGGTCATAAAAGCCATTTGTATTCACAATAACTATTGGCTTGGTAAATTGACCTAGTTGCTTGAGTGTAATAAATTCCATTAACTCATCCATAGTGCCAACACCACCGGGGAGTGTAATAATTGCATCAATATCTTTTTTCAGCCTATACTTTCTCTCATGCATATCTCGTACGAGAACCATATCCTTAACCTCTTTATGGGCCCATTCCATATCTTTCATAAAAACAGGAATAATACCTTTAATATCTCCGCCCATTTCGAGCACTGTATCTGCTATTTTGCCCATTAAACCAACTCCACCACCACCATAATTGATGGCTATTTTATTTTCAACAAGTTCACGGGTGAGGTTTTCTGCTGCATCAAAATAGATATCATCAACACCCGGACTTGATGCACAAAAGATGGCAACTCGCTTTATCTCTTTCATGAATGTTTCAAAAAATGTCAGGAACATAATTAAATAAAATGTTCCTGACTTAATTTTTTCAATTTTATAATAATGATTCTAATTTTTGAACAAGAACAGATTTTGGAACTGCACCAACCTGTTTGTCAGCTACTTCACCATTCTTAAAGAAGAGAATTGTTGGAATATTTCTAATTCCAAATTTCATAGTTACATCAGGATTGCTGTCAACATCCAGCTTGCCTACTACCGCATTCTCACTGAAATCTTCCCCAATTTCCTGAACAATTGGGCCAACCATTCGACAAGGGCCACACCATTCAGCCCAGAAATCAACGATAACTGGCTTGTCGGACTGAAGTACTAATTCATCAAAATTACTGTCTGTAAACTCAAGTGCCATAATTAATTCATTAAAGATTTAAAATATATGTATTTTCAGATCGCAAATATAAGCAAATAGTTGCTAGTAACCAGTACCCTTCGACAGGCTCAGGGCAGCGCCCAGTAACCAACCCCCAACAACCATAATCAATTCAGATTATACTCTATTTCAGAGTTGTCATTAACAAATGTGAAAAAATCATCAGAAATATCAATATACTGGTTTCTGGAAAATAGATCAAGCATTAGGTTTGTTTCCTTATCAACAATAGTAAAATGCAAAAGTTTTCCTTTATGGTTTTTTTCCGATTTTTTAACA
Organism: Bacteroidales bacterium; assembly: GCA_023135955.1. Classification (GTDB taxonomy): domain Bacteria; phylum Bacteroidota; class Bacteroidia; order Bacteroidales; genus JAGLSB01. Next base: position 7,282 of record JAGLSB010000074.1, read on the forward strand.
AATTGGCCAATATTTTCTATCAATACATCAGTAACATTTTCAACATTTATTTTAATATTTACTTGTTTTATTAGTTCATCTCTTGCTTCAGAAAGTAGATGAATTGACTTTATTCGAAGGGAGATGCCCTTTCGTCCATCCTTTCTGGATTCCCATTCTTCAACTGTTGCCTTAATTAATAAAGCAATTCCCGGAGTAAAATACGACTTAAAAGAAACAAAGTCATTTCTCCACAAGCCTAACTGATAGCTATCAGTGTAATCTTCCAGAACGGCATTGCCAAAGGGTTGGTTGTTTTTTGAAATTCCTTCACGGAAAGATTTAACCATTCCTGCAAAAATTACTTCTCTTCCAACCAAATTCTCCAGATTGTTATTAATCTTGTCAAGGTCGGTATTACATAAATTAATAATTTCGGGCTTAAACCTGTCAAGAGGATGTGCAGTAAGATAAATTCCAATTAGTTCTTTTTCCTTTCCAATTTTCTCCATTAATTCCCATTCATCAGATGGAGTGGCTTCAGGTTTATGTATTGTTTCTGAAGTAGAATCGCCGAAAAGCGATTGTTGACTGCTGTTTTTTTCAATTTTTAACTTGTTTCCATAACGGATTAAAGCTTCAATTAAACTCTGTTCGTTACCTGAGGGGAGAAAATATTGTTTTCTGTTATAAAGAGGGAAACAATCGAAAGATCCTGAAGATGCTAGTCCCTCTAAACTTTTCCTGTTTGCACTGTGTAGATCAATTCTTTCAATAAAATCATAGATATTATTGAATTCGCCATTTCTTTTTCGCTCATCAATAATACTTTCAACAGCATTTTCACCAACACCCTTTATAGCTCCGAGGCCAAATCTGATATTTCCCTTTTTATTGACAGTAAATTTCAAATTACTTTCATTTACATCCGGCCCTAAAACTGAGATTCCCATTCTAAGGCATTCATCCATAAACAACCCAATTTTTTTAATATCAGTAAAATTGCGGCTTAATACAGCAGCCATAAATTCAGCAGGGTAATGGGCTTTAAGATAGCCAGTTTGGAAGGAAACATAGGCATAGCAAGTAGAGTGTGATTTATTAAACGCATATTGAGCAAAAGCTTCCCAGTCTGCCCAGATCTGAAGAACAATATTTTCATCATGATTATTTTTCTTACAGCCTTCAACGAATTTCTCCTTCATCTCATCCATCATTCTTTTAATCTTTTTTCCCATAGCTTTCCTCAATGAGTCAGCTTCACCCCTCGTAAATCCGGCTAATTTTCTCGACAACCGCATCACCTGTTCCTGGTAAACAGTGATTCCATAGGTTTCCTTAAGCTCTTCCTCCATTTCTGGAAGAGAATACTTAATTACTTCTTTCCCATGTTTTCTGGCAATAAAATTTGGAATATATTCCATAGGTCCCGGTCGATAGAGTGCATTCATCGCTATAAGATCCTCAAACCGGTTGGGCTTCAGATTCCGCAAGTGTTTTTTCATGCCGGGCGATTCAAACTGGAAAAGTCCGGTAGTATCGCCTCTGCTATATAGTTCATATGTTTTTGGATCGTCGAGAGGAATATTTTCGAAATCGATATCGACACCTTTAGATTCTTTAACATTATTAATGGCATCTTTAATAATGGACAAGGTTTTTAAGCCAAGGAAGTCCATCTTTAGCATCCCCACATCTTCAATATGCTTACCATCAAACTGTGTTACAAGTAGCTCCGAGTCTTTCGATTTGCAAACGGGAACGTGTTCAATCAAATCGTCCTTACCAATAATTATTCCGCAGGCATGCAATCCGGTGTGACGAACCGAGCCTTCAAGAATTTCCGCAAATTTTAGTGTTGAGGCAACTAATTCGACCTCTGAAGTTTGTTCTTTTTTTAATTCAGGAACTTCTTTGAAAGCATCTTTAAGAGTAGTTCCGGGTCTTTCAGGTACCAGTTTTGCAAGCCGGTCGGCAATAGATAATGGCAATTTCTGAATTCTGGCCACATCGCGAATCGACATTTTGGCGGCCATTGTACCAAATGTGATGATATGAGCGACTCTTTCCTTGCCATATTTATTGACCACCCATTGAAGTACATCGTCTCTTCCGTCCTCATCAAAGTCAATATCGATATCAGGCATTGACACCCTATCGGGATTTAGGAATCGTTCAAAAAGAAGATTGTATTTAATAGGATCAATATCAGTTATTCTTGTACAATAGGCAACAACAGACCCAGCTGCAGATCCCCTTCCCGGTCCAACAGAAACACCCATTTTTCGGGCTTCATTAATAAAGTCCTGAACAATGAGAAAGTAACCCGGGAATCCCATTCTTTTGATGGTCTCAAGCTCAAAGTCAATCCTTTCGCTGGTAATTTTATCAAGTTCTTTATATCGTTTTTTAGCCCCTTCAAGAGTCAGATATCGCAAATATTCATCCTCATTTTCATATTCTTCAGGAATAGGGAACTCTGGTAATAGTGGTTGACGATTTAATTCATAAGATTCAATTTTATTTACAATTTCCTGCGTATTTATTAGAGTTTCAGGAATATCGGAGAATAATGATGCCATTTCCTGCTTTGTTTTGAACCATTCCTGTTCTGTATAGCTTAGACGCCTGGGATCGTCGAAATCGCTGTTGGTGCTAAGGCAAATCAAACGATCATGGGCTCCTGCATCCTCATAATCTACAAAGTGAACATCGTTTGTAGCTATGCATTTAATATTGTGTTTTTCCCCGAGCTTAAGAAGAACCTGATTTACGTACACCTGATCATTGAAAACTTTCTCGTTCATTCCGGGTTTTTCCGTAGGATGACGTTGTAGCTCAAGATAAAAATCTTCACCAAAAATATCTTTGTATTCAAGAATTAGCTTTTCTCCATATTCTTCTCCCTGATTTACAATCGCACGGGGAATTTCTCCACCAAGACAAGCTGAGGTTGCAATTATTCCCTCCTGAAACTTCCTTAAAAGCTCCTTATCAATTCTTGGTTTATAATAGAAGCCTTCTGTCCACCCCAAAGAGACCAATTTCACTAGATTGTTATAACCTTTTTTATTTTTTGCAAGTAGAATAAGGTGATCACCGCCGCCATCTGACTTTTCTTCTTTATCGAATCGACTCCTTCGTGCAACATACATCTCGCAGCCAAGGATTGGAGTCAGTTTATTTTTTATAGCTTCGTTATGGAAAACTTTCGCTCCAAACATGTTTCCATGATCGGTTAATGCAATAGCCTTCATGCCATCCTGCTTGGCTTTCTTCATTAAGGCAGGAATGGGCGATGCTCCGTCAAGAATGGAGTATTGAGAGTGAACATGAAGATGAGTAAAATTGAAATCTTCTGGATTTAGCAGTTCTGTTTTTTCTTCCACTGCAGAAGGTTCTTCCTTATCATCATTATAGTTTGAAACCACTTCAATTTCAACGGGCTGGATAATATTGGGATTTTTTGATATGAAATTATTAAATTCCTCAGAGGTTATATTTAGCTTTTTCTCATCCAGAATTTTCAATCGGAACATCTCCAAAAAGCACCTTGCAGTTGCAGCCACATCAGCAGAAGCATTGTGTGCATCTTCAAATTCTTCACTAAAAAGGGCAGAGTGTAATTCGAATAAAGTCGGCCATTTATAACTTCCTCCACGCCCACCAGGAAGTTGACAGAACTCTGTGCTTTCTATTTTTGTGCATAATTTGCGTGTGGTTTTAAGGGGGTTCTCTAAATTTAATCGGAGATACTCGGCAGCAAGAATATTGAGGTCGAATTCGATATTATGACCAACAGCAAGAATAGAGTTTTTAAGATCTTCTGAAAACTCCTCCATTACCTTCTTTAGCTCTTTTCCATCATCAAGAGCTTTTTGGGTTGAAATTCCATGAACTTTTTCGGCACCAAAAGGAATTGTAAAGCCTTCAGGTTTAACAATGTGATTTTTTGCGCTAATTAATTTCCCTTCTTTATCATGGAGTTCCCAGGCAAGCTGGACTAATCTCGGCCAGTTATCCAAATCTTCAATGGGGGCATTGTAATTTTTTGGTAATCCTGTTGTTTCTGTATCAAAAATTAAAAACCACTGCACTTATTAGCCTTTCTTTTGTTATAAACACTTATTAAACAATACAATACGAAATTTCAATGTGATTTATAAATTTAGGTTTTTTGAAGGGAATAATTGTATGATGTTGATAAATTTTTGGAATATTGTTGAGGGTATAATTGTAGGGACAAGGCATGCCTTGTCCCTACAATTAAATCACAACAAAATAAATTTGCACACAAAATTCTAAAAACCTACCTTTGCGAACTCTTTGAAATAATGTAAGTTAATTTAAATTAAAAAATGAGATGCCTGTAAAAATCAGAATGAGTAGACATGGCCGTAAAAAGAGGCCATTTTATCACATTGTAGTTGCTGATAGCAGGGCGCCACGAGATGGTAGATTAATTGAACGATTAGGTTCCTACAATCCTAACACCAATCCAGCCACAATCGAATTAGACTTCGACAAAGCATTAGATTGGTTACAAAAAGGCGCTCAACCTACAGATACCTGTAGAGCTATTTTATCTTACAAAGGTGTATTAATGAAAAAACATCTTCTTGAAGGTGCAAAAAAAGGTGCCTTTACTGAAGAAGAAGCTGAAAAACGTTTCGAAGCTTGGTTAACAGAGAAAGAATCCGGTATTCAAGCTAAGATAGAATCTTTAGCAAAGAAAAAGGATGACGCTGAAAAAGCAATTTTAGCTAGAGAAACTGAAATTAATCTGGCTCGTGCTGCCGAGATTGAGAAAAAGAAATTAGATGCTGTCGAGACAGCTGCTGCAGAAGCTGCAGAAGAAGTTACCGAGGAAGTTGTTGAAGAAGAAATGCGTATCCCTGAGGAAGCGCCTGTTGCTGCTGAAGAAGTTAAAGCAGAAGAAGC
>JAGLSB010000740.1 GCA_023135955.1 Bacteroidales bacterium
ACAGATAATGGGCTTTTCAGACTTCCGATTCTGATTGAGGAACTTTCTCAAGAGACTTTGAAGCAAGTTGCCGATAGTATTGAACATGTGTCTCTTAGAATAGGAGATAAAGTAATTTCAAATTGTTCTGTTAATAAAATTGAAAAAGGATCAGATGCTTGTATCTGGGTAGGAACATGGGAGGGAATAAGTTGTTTTGAATTTTCCGCAAAACATGAAAATCAATTTTATATCCCAGATCTTCCTGAAGAACTTAAAAAGATTAGTGAAATTACAAGTATTACTACAGATAATACCCGAAACCTATGGATTGGAACACAGAATAGTGGATTATACAGATACAAAGTTGAAGAGAAAGAGATTAAAAATTTCACCAGCGATAACAGCCGGGGACTTTTATCTAATAGTATTAAATCCCTTACTACAGATTTGGCGGGTAATATCTGGATTGGCAATTTTAAAGATGGTTTAAATAAAATTGATTTCGGTCATGAAACAGAAAACATGATTGAGTTTTCAATTTATCAAAATAACGAATTTCAGCCAGGTAGTTTAAACTCTAATTTAATTCGCAGCCTATATGTTTCACGTGATGGAATGCTATGGATTGGAACACTGGGAAAGGGAATAAATACTTATGATCCCAACCAGAAATTATTCAGAATAATTCGGATCCCACCACTTGATAAATCTGGCAGGGTAAATAATTTTGTAAGGTCTGTTTTTCAGGATCAAAAAGAGAATTTATGGATGGGAATGCATCTCGATGGATTAATAAAATTTGATCGTATCAATAATGAGTACAAGAGAATGGAATTGGAAAGACAGACAATTTTTCACATATTTCCAGCCAGAAACGATTTTCTTTGGCTGGCATCAAGCTCAGGTACACATCTTGTAAAACCCACGGAAAATAAAATTGAAATAGTTACCACTTTAGATTTTGAACAATTAACGAATGTCGTTGCTTATAATGCTAGTTTTTTTGTAGAACAATCATCGGAAAACATTTACTGGATAGCATCGATGTCAGGAATAATGCGGGTGAATCTACTGCCTGACTTTAGTGTAGAAACCAAGACATTTAACATAAATACCAATCCTGCACTTTCCTTAAATAATACACGAATTCTGGAATATGACAAAGCAAATAATATACTCTGGGCAGGTACTGAAGGAGGAGGACTTAATGAAATTCAACTCAATGAAGAGCATTTTCCAAAGGAAATTATACATCATAAATTTAAACCGGGAAATACTGAAAAATTAAGCAGTAATTATGTCCGCTCTTTACATCTTGATGAGAAAAATCAATTATGGATTGGGACCTACGAAGGATTGAATCTTTGTAATCGAGATTCTGAAACTGGAAGTCTTAATTTCAGGAGCTGGAAAAAAGAAGATGGCCTTCCAAATAATATGATTCAGTCTATTCAAGAGGACGAAAATGCGAATCTATGGATTGGAACAAATGGTGGTCTTACCAGATTTGATCCTGAGCAAGAACTTTTTACAAATTATAAGATATCAGATGGACTCCAAAGCAATGAGTTTTCAGAGCATGCAACATTTAAAGCACCTGGTGGTGAGCTGATTTTTGGAGGCATTGATGGAGTGAATATTTTTTACCCGGAACAGATTCAAAGTAATCCTATTTCTCCTTCTGTAGTAATTACCGACTTTTACCTGTTTAATAAAAAAGTTGAAATTTCTTCAAGATTTAATAAACACATTATCCTTGAAAAGCCTGTTGATATAACAGATAGCCTTTCTCTTAAGGCTAATGAAAATGATCTCCGTTTTGATTTTTCAGCACTGTTTTATGCTGATCCGGGTAAAATTCAATATGAATATATACTTTCTGGATACGACGAAGATTGGATTAGTACTGATGCATTTCAACGAAGTGCCATATATACTAATCTGAATTTTGGTAAATATGTTTTTAAGGTTAGGGCCACAAATAATGATGGGGTGTGGAGTGAAAATACAGCGAGCATTTTCATTCATATTCAAACACCCTTCTGGCTGAAATGGTGGGCTATTATGATGTATTTGCTATCGTTTATTCTAATTGTAATCTACTTCGCAAATTTTTCAATTATAAAAATTACAACAAAGAAACAGCTCATCCTGGATAATGAACATAATGAGCGATTACGTGAACTTGAAAATTTAAGGATCAGGTTTTTTATAAACATGTCGCACGATTTACGAACTCCCCTAACACTCATAACCCAACCTCTGGAAAATATTCTGAAGAATTTTAATATAAAATCCGAATTGAAAAATCAGCTTCTTACAATTAATCGAAGTGCAAAAAGACTTAAATATAGAGTAGAACAACTTTTAGATATTCGAAAATTTGAAACAGGTAACCTGGAACCAAAGCTTAAAGCTGTTGAAATTGTTGAATTTATCAGAAATGAGGTTGCTCATTTTGAATTGGCCTTTAGAAATAAGGGCCTTAATATAATTTTTAACAGCTCTGAAAAGAGAATAGAAACATTAATCGATAATGAGATACTTGAAAAAGTACTTTTCAATCTTTTATCTAATGCGCTAAAACACACAAAAAAAGGTGGAATAAGTATAATAATTAATAGAAAAGCAGCAAATAGCCTGAATCATTTGCCATTAAAGCCCGGGAATAATTTCTACCTTATGATTGAAGTTCAGGATAGCGGATTGGGAATGACAAAGGAGAAAACCAAAATTATTTTTGAGAGATTTTATCAGGATCCGGAGGATTCGGGTAAAGGTTACGGAATAGGATTGTCTCACACCAGAGATCTTCTTGAAGCTCATGATGGACACATTGAAGTATTCAGCAAGAAAGGGAAAGGGACCAATTTTGTTTTTTACATACCTCTCACATCATCAGTCATAAAAGAAGAACCTCTTGTAGATGTTATTGTTGAACGGGAAAACCAGATTCAACTTCAAGATTCTGCTTTGGAGAGTACTCAAATTGAAAAACAATCAGAATTCTCAGAGACGAAAAGCGTTCTGTTAGCTGAAGATAATAATGATCTGAGAACATACATGAAATCTATTCTTGAAAAGAACTATAAGATTTTTGAAGCAGTTGACGGGGAGGAAGGACTTTCAATTGCAATGGTGGAATCGCCAGATATTATTGTCAGCGATATTATGATGCCAAAAATGAATGGGATTGAATTTTGTAGTCAGATAAAATCCAATATTGAAACCAGTCATATACCGGTAATTCTACTTACCGCTAAAGTAGACGCAGAAACCAGATTCAAAAGTATTGAAACCGGAGCAGATGATTATATACCAAAACCTTTTGAAATTGAGTATCTCTGTCTGAGGATTAAAAATATACTGCAGTCTAGGGAACATTTACGAGATCTTTTTCAGAAAAATATTCTCCTTGAACCGTCGACTGTTACTGTTACATCAACTGATGAGATATTCCTAAAGAAACTAATGGAAACTATTGAAGAGGGTATTCCTGATTCCGAATTCTCAATTCAATCGATGGAGGAAATCCTGGGTATGAGCCATACAAATTTTTACAGAAAAATTAAGCAACTTACCGGACAATCAGGTAAAGAATTGCTTCAGAATATGAGACTTCAGCGGGCTAAACAATTAATCTCACAGAAGAAACTACGAATCTCTGAAGTAGCTTATATGACTGGCTTTACCAATCCGAAATATTTTAGCAATTGCTTTAAGCAGAAATATGGCATGAGTCCATCGGAGTATAAGGAATAGGGTTGTTTTCTTTTGATTGATAAACCAACATAGCACAACACTTTTTAAAAAAAATCTACTTTGAAAGAAGCTTTCAGGATTCAAAACCCCGACTATAAACTGAGTCCCCATACGGGAATGAACAGGCAGCATTACATTGATCTGGCCAGGTATTTATTAGAACGAGCATTTAGTCATGTGGGCTCAATAGACACTCCACTTACTTTTCCGTTGGTTCCGGGTAATAACTATCCTAATCCCAATGATCCCGATTGGAGATTTCGCTCACTGGAATTTGAAGCATTGGAAAGAACATTTACTCTTGCCGGGCCGCTCATTCATGTTGATCCGGAAACAACTATAAATGGAATCAACCTAAGAGATTATTACAGCAAGCAACTCTACAATGCACTTACACCCGGGCATGCTAATTCCTTACCCTTGCCGGAAGACCTTCCCGATGCAACTTACCAGTTTACCTGTGAATTTGGTGGTCTCTTTAAAACCCTGTTGCTGATGCCAGATACCCTCTGGCTCCATTTCACCGATAAGCAAAAAGATGAAATGGCCATCACAATCTCAAAATGGGGTCACCATAGAACAACACAGAACAACTGGCGGATATTCAACATCATTACACTATCATTTCTGAAAAAGTATGGCTACGAGATTGATGACGACCTCCTAAAGAGTCACTTGCTCTGGGTGGCCTCATATCATTCAGGTAATGGTTGGTACCTCGAGCAGACCTATAACTACTATTCCATAAGCCTGTTCATCGTTTATACCACTATCTGGAACAGATCTTTTGGTGATGAATATTATCCTGATATCGCAGAAATCATTGAGCGATCAGCAACACAACTGATGAAGTCCATTACCGGATTTTTCGGTCGTGACGGTTACATTAATATGTGGTCGAGAAGTATAAACTACAGAACCTGGGTCTCCGGAGCCTTTCCGGTTTCTTTTATGCTTAAAGATTCTTCTATGCTCGATCCTGGGTTTGCCAGACGCCTCTGCTCGGGATCCCTTTTGCAGTTTGTTACCCGGGAGGAATTTTATTATAATAATATTCCCAGTCTCGGTTTTTATGGAAAGAAGGATTATATGGTACAGAATTATAGTTGTCCTGCTAGTCCTTTCTTAATGTTTCTTCCCTTTATTTGCCTTGCCCTCCCGGATGACTCACCATTTTGGACAGCTTCTGAAAACGAGGGATTCTGGGAGAATTTAGGTGATAATTTCAGGAAAACGGAACTGAAAAACCCAGGGCTTGTACTTGTTAACTATGGTAAGAACGGGACATCAGAAATCATACCCGGAAAGGTTTACTATGATGATCCAAATTATTCAAAACTTAGTTATAATACTCATTTTCCGTGGGAGGATCATAATCCGGAAGGAGGGACCTCGATGGAATATAGTTTCCGAAGCCTGGATCCAAGGGATATCAGGGGCGATGACATAAATTTCTACCTGACAGGGAAAGCTCTCAACAATGATGCTTTGAGAAATCAGGCCTTTACCACATCACAAAGCATGCTCTATAACGGTATGATGAGGGGAATTATATACCGGCAAGCGATTATGCGGAAACCCCCAAACAATGGAGTGGGATATATCATTGATCTGGCCGAAATAACCATTCCCGGGGGAGTGATTCGGATCGATCGCTCTAGACTTGCCTTCGAACATGAACTGACATTGGGGCATTACGGAATGCCACATCTGAATGGGGAAAAAGCAGTGGTTCAAAGCTTTGAGGATGAGAATAAGAAGATCATTACGGCTTCCAAACCGCGAAGACAGTTAGCCATGATTACATACCATGGATGGGATAAGCTGGAACAAACAGTCCACCGAAACAGAAACGCAGAAGCCGATGAAAGTACGGTTATCTACGCTTATAAAAAGCGAATAAGCAAGAATCCTCCTATGGAACTTATGATTTCTGTTATGCTACATAAAATGGATGATAAGGAATGGACCCCAGAGGAACTTTCGCCAATAAAGAATATTGAAATTATGGGCGTTACTCCTGCATATACTTCCCTGGGTGCCAGAATAACTTTAACAGATGATACAGTGCATGAAGTCTATTTTGAAGATATTGATGGTAACAGAACCTGTTAGTTATATAAAGGAATTATTACGAGAGGAAGAAAACTCAATTCATTTGAGAGAAAAATATTTGATTGTAATATTATTCCGTATTTAAACAGGATAGGACCTGAATCTGAGAGCTATTTATAAAAATCAAGGTAAACAGTCAATAACTATAATAATGTTTTGTTTTGATAATTTGCATAATTAATTTGTATTATTAATATTTATTATATGATAAATAAATCCTTAATAGCTGATATTACCAGAGACCAGAGGGAGGGGTTTTTGAAAAAGAAGTGTATTGAACGAAGCAAGTCCATCCCAAAAATGCTGCATAAATCTCAGCTTATAACATTCCGTTCACCTTAAAATATTACGCAAAACATTTTTACACTGAACTGGAAGGTGAAGAGTTATATGAAACCATTACCAAAGTAGTTGAGAGGAAGTATGTGAATTCATGCAGGTTGTTGATGATTTTTGCTATTGGTGGAATGATAACAATAACAGAAACAATCTTCATTGAAGGAAAACCGGCATTAAGATTGTATTTGTAGAATCAGCTATATTACTTATATATCGACTCTGCTCACATAAACATAGTAAGCTCCTCGAGTAATACCTTCTGAATCTTCAAGCCAGGTCTGCATCTTGAATTCTCCCGGCTCCAGATCAAAGGTAAACCTGACATCCTCCTGATCAGAATCTACTGTACCGGACTGCTCTTCGCTACCTACTTTGATTTTTGCTCTCATAAATTGTATGGATACACCGGGAGGAGACGGTGCTCCGCCAGGAACAGCTTCACTCATTGGTAATGCTGCATTCAGAGGAAGTCCGGTTTCCATGGGCCATCTTCTCAATGCAAATTCATAGCTACCTGTCTCTGCCACATCCAGTAACCAGTAACCGTTTCCAACCAGACCATTACGAATATGTTCCTGGTTCCAGGGAGGCAATTCCTTACTGTGCCAGTCATGCGATCTGATACAGGCAGGATTTTCCTCTTCCGTGTTAATGACGATCTCAGTAAAGTCATCAAAATCGACTGATATGCTTTCCCACCAGCTTTCATATTCCAACCTTAATCTTTCCACGATATCAGGGTGCGCGCTTGCCAAGTCAGTTTTTTGTCCCGGATCATTATCCATATCATATAGTTCCACGCCTCTTATTAAGTGCCACCTGTCCGTCATAATTGCACATTGCTTCCATTTCACAGGATGGTATTCCCTTTGGGTATCAGTGATAACAATTCTTTCAGGCCATTCATCA
>JAGLSB010000741.1 GCA_023135955.1 Bacteroidales bacterium
CTTACAAATTTTCCATAAACCGGATGTTTTGCCTTCGTCTTTACAACGATTGTAATAGATTTCTCCATCTTATCGCTAACAACTATACCAGTACGCTCTCTGCGTAAATTTCTTTTAGTCTCCATTTGTATCAATTAACTGTTGGATTGTTCTTTTTCGCTTAATTCTCTTTTTCTTAATTCAGTCATCAATCTTGCGACGTCCTTTTTGGCAGAATTTAGTACCATAGGATTATCGAGAGGAGAAACAGCATGATTCAAGCTCATACGTATAAGATTTTCCTTTTCGGCATCAATTCTCTCAGTGAGTTCTTTTGTTGAGAGTTCTATAACTTCAGAATTTTTCATTCCAGTTCCGTTTTATTTAGTGAATTCGTAATCACGTCTGACAACAAACTTTGTCTTTACAGGCAACTTCTGAGAAGCAAGTCTTAGGGCTTCCTTTGCTACCTCAAAAGGTACACCTTCTGCCTCAATAATAATTCGACCGGGAGTAACAGGAGCAACAAATCCTTCAGGAGCACCTTTACCTTTACCCATACGTACTTCAGCAGGTTTCTTAGTAATAGGCTTATCAGGGAAGATTCTGATCCAGATCTGACCTTCTCTTTTCATGTGTCTTGTAACTGCCTGACGAGCAGCTTCTATCTGACGACCTGTTAACCAAGCGGTCTCTATCGATTTAATACCAAATGAGCCGAAAGATAACTGAGTCCCTCTTTGGGCATTTCCTTTCATGCGTCCTTTCTGAGCTCTCCTGAATTTGGTCTTCTTAGGTTGTAACATTTTCTTATACTGATTTCAGTTTCCTACTTTCTTTTATTTTTTCTGAATCTTCCTTTTGGTTTTGCATTCTGGGCTCCCAGATTTGGCGAGAGATCTCTCTTACCAAAAATCTCACCATTACAAATCCAAACCTTGATCCCAACAACGCCTACCTTTGTATGTGCCTCACATAGAGCGTAGTCAATATCAGCCCTTAATGTATGCAAAGGAATACGTCCTTCTTTATATGGTTCACTTCTTGCCATTTCAGCACCACCCAAACGACCGGAAATAAGAACTTTAATTCCTTCTGCACCCATCCTCATTGTAGAAGCTGCAGCCATTTTAATTGCGCGACGATATGAAATTTTTCCCTCTACCTGGCGTGCAATATTATTGGCTACTATTGTAGCATCGAGCTCGGGACGTTTTACTTCGTAAATATTAATTTGAACTTCCTTTTTAGTAATTTTCTTAAGTTCTTCTTTTAGCTTATCGACTTCCTGACCACCTTTACCAATAATAATACCCGGACGGGCAGTATTTACAGTAACAGTTACAAGCTTTAGGGTTCTTTCAATAATAATTTTTGAAATACTGGCTTTTGCAAGACGCACATTTAAGTATTCGCGAATCTTAGTATCTTCCACTAACTTTGTGGAATAATCTTTTCCTCCAAACCAGTTGGAATCCCAACCTTTAATAATACCTAATCGATTTGAAATCGGATTAACTTTTTGTCCCATCTATTCCTTGTTTGTTTCAGTTTCAACATTTACCATACTACCCAAAATTAAAGTAACATGATTTGATCTTTTTCTGATTCTGTGCGCTCTTCCTTGTGGAGCAGGGCGCAATCTTTTCAGAGTCCGTCCCTGTCCTACAAAAGCCTCTTTTATAAAAAGATTGCTTTCTTCTATTCTTACACCTTCATTTTTCATCTGCCAGTTTGCAATAGCAGACAGTAGAAGTTTTTCAACTCTTGTACTAGCTTCTTTGCTAGAAAATTTTAGCACATCAAGAGCTTTATTAACTTCCATACCATTAACCAAATCTGTAACGAGCCTCATTTTCCTTGGTGAGGTTGGACAATTCCTTAAAACAGCAAAGGCAATGTTCTTCCTTTCCTCTTTATATTGTTCGGCTCTATTTCTTTTTCTTGCACCCATTGTTATATTGTTATCTCAGGTTTTACTATCTCTGCTTACCACCGTGACCCCTGAACATACGAGTCGGGGCAAATTCGCCCATTTTATGACCTACCATATTTTCAGTAATATAAACGGGGATGAATTTATTTCCATTATGTACAGCTATTGTATGCCCTACAAAGTCAGGAGATATAACTGATCTTCTTGACCATGTTTTAATGACAGATTTCTGTCCATCGTCATTCATTTTCAGAACGCGACTCTCAAGTTTGAAATCAATAAAAGGACCTTTTTTTAGTGAACGGCTCATATCTTAATTATTTTTTCTTTCTTCTTTCAACAATTAATTTATTCGAAGGATTAGTCTTGCTTCTGGTAATGTAACCTTTGGCTGGCACTCCATTTCTTGATCTTGGATGTCCACCTGAAGCTCTTCCTTCTCCACCACCCATTGGGTGATCAACAGGATTCATTACAACCCCTCTTACTCTTGGCCTTCTACCCAGCCATCTGCTTCTTCCCGCTTTTCCTGACTTAACCAAGCCATGATCTGCATTAGAAACAGAACCGATAGTAGCTCTGCAAGTAATTAATACCATCCTGATTTCGCTAGAAGGCATTTTAAGAATTGCATATTTTCCATCTCGTGATGTAAGTTGTGCGTAGGAACCAGCACTTCTTGCCAACATACCACCTTTACCAGGTGTTAATTCAACATTGTGAATTACAGTTCCCAAAGGAATTTTTGCAAGTGGTAAATTATTTCCTAAATCAGGCGATACATTAGCACCAGAAATAATGGTCTGACCAATTTCAATTCCATTAGGAGCAATTATATATCTCTTTTCTCCATCTGCATAAACAATCAATGCAATTCTTGCAGAGCGATTAGGATCATATTCTACAGTTTTAACAACCGCTGGCATATCATTCTTATCCCGCTTAAAATCAATTACACGATACATTCTTTTATGACCACCACCTAAATATCTCATGGTCATTTTCCCGGTATTATTACGACCACCACTTTTTTTGATGGGCTTTAATAAAGACTTCTCAGGAGTTGATGCTGTTATTGCATCAAAAGCTGAAATTACTTTAAACCTCTGGCCTGGCGTTACAGGCTTTAATTTTCTTACTGCCATCTTATTTAAATGTTACTATAGAAATCAATGGTTTCCCCTTCAGCCAGAGTAATAATAGCTCTTTTTGTCGAGGCAGTTTTACCAGTAATAACTCCACCTTTTGTATTACGACTCTTCTTCTTTCCACCGTAGATCATCGTATTAACAGAAGTAACTTTTACACTGTACATTTCTTCAACAGCGAGTTTAATCTGAACTTTATTGGCTTTCTTATTCACTAAAAAACCAAAACGGTTCATGTCTTCACCCTGTTTTGTAAACTTTTCTGTTACGATTGGTTTAATTAAAATATCCATGATCTCTTATACTTAATTTTTTTTCGCATCTGCCTGTAAAACATCAAGAGAACTCTCTACGAACAATAGCGTTGTCGCGTTCATTATTTCGTAAGTATTTAATTCCGTGAGAGTTAAAACCTTGGAGTTCTGCAAATTTCGCGAGGACAAATATACGTTATTATTTTTTTCTTTAAAAACGAAAACCGATTTTTTATTGTCAATTTTCAAATTTTTCTGAAGGTCTGCAAATTCCTTTGTTTTGGGCGTATCAAATGAGAAGTCCTCTAAAACAATAATCTGATTATTTTTAGCTTTCTGACTTAGAGCTGTAAAACGGGCAAGTCTTTTTACTTTTTTATTCAGTTTAAATCCATGGTCCTTCGGCCTTGGACCGAATGTACGACCACCACCACGGAATATTGGATTCTTGATGTCACCAAAACGCGCAGTACCAGTTCCTTTTTGCTTTTTAATCTTTTTAGTACTACCAGCTATATCACCTCTTTCTTTGGTTTTGTGGGTGCCCTGTCTTTTATTGGCAAGATGTTGCTTAACATCGAGGTAGATGACATGATCGTTTGGTTCAAGACCAAATATTTCTTTATCAAGCTTAACTTTCTTGCCTGCCTCTTTGCCACTTATGTTTAATACCGCTAATTCCATTATTTCTCAATAATTAAATATGAACCATTTGCTCCCGGAACAGATCCTTTTAATAATAAAAGGTTGTTTTCAGGAATTAACTTAACTACACGGAGATTCAGAATTTTCACTTTTTCACCACCCATTCGTCCACCCATTCTCATCCCCTTAAATACTCTTGAAGGATAAGAAGAAGCGCCTAATGAACCAGGGGCTCTCAATCTGTTATGTTGTCCGTGTGTTGCATCACCAACTCCAGCAAAACCATGTCTTTTTACAACACCCTGAAATCCTTTTCCTTTAGAAATGCCAGAAACATCGAGCCATGTATCATCATTGAAATAATCCACAGTAATAACATCACCGGGTTTCCA
>JAGLSB010000742.1 GCA_023135955.1 Bacteroidales bacterium
TTCAAGAACAGTATCAGGTATTAAAGTGACTCTACTATCCGATGTTTTTTTGAGTAGACAAAAGTTTAAAAACTCTATAGACATAGTTTTTCCAACACCATTTGTTTTATTGTTACCCTCAGATTTCTCACCAAGGATAATATTCAATCCTGATTCAAAATTAATTGGTTCAAAGGATTTTGGAATGCTATATAGTTTTTTTAGTCTAATCATTTTAACGTGTAAATATATGGCTCTTTAAAATCGACAACACCAGCAGAATACAGGAATGATAATCCAAAAATAACTTGGCGATAATGTTCTATATCATATTTTTTAAGTTCCTCTGCAACTTCAAAAATTGAGAGTTTTTTCAATTTCCTTTTTTGAAACATCTTTAATATCAAAGATGCCACATATACTGAAGAGGTTTTAATATTTTCGTCTTTTGATAAAAGCATAACTACTCAATTTTAATTGAAAAAATATTACACCCAATTAACTCATCCATCAAATAAAATCTTATTGCTCCAATATCTGCACGAATTCCATTTGAATTCAACTTATCCTCAAAGTAATCAGTTAATTTATCAAGTGCATCTAAAGGTTTATCATTGGTTTCTTTTAAGTATCGATTGCTAATAAATTTTAAGAAATAAGAAATTTTTTCAGCTCTTACCCCATCTAAACCAAATGTTCTTTTCACTTCAGGTATTGTGTTACAATAAATAGCAAGTAAATCTGTAAACTCTTCCTTAAAATCATCAGCATAATCCTTAAATCTACTGTTTATTTTTTGTTCTGGGTCACAAATATAATTCCCATCAAATTCTTTATAGTTTTCATCATCACTTAAATACTCAAGCAGGGACATAATCGTTTCCACTTCATTTGATTCAGTTTTTGGACGTGGTAAATCAATTTCACTATCTAAAAATTTACTTATATCAACAATTTTAGTTACATCTTTGCGACCATGATCTTTAATTATAGCAGTCAAACGCTCAATGTCAATCACATCTTCTTTATGATTAAAATTGTACTTTCCTTTAATGGTAAAGTCTGTACTATAATCTTTTGCTCGCTTAGATATAAGTAAGACTTTTAAGGAATAGTCTTTATATTCAGGATGTTCAGAATTCTCAAAAAAACCAACTATAGTATCTGTTATTTTTTTATTATCATTTCGAGCAGTAATCTGCATTGCTGATTTATTAGTAACATCAATTAAATCAATAAAAGCATAATTCTGTTTGTCAATATTTCCATTGATATAGGAATTGTCTAAAAGGTTAAATAAGGCTTGATAAAAATCCTCTGCATAAATATGAATATCAGTCAAATTTAAAGACCCAGCTATCTCAACCCTACTTTTCAAATAAGCAAGGCGATGCTGAATATTGTTCATGTGTTTTTGTCTTACATCCATAATTCAATTGCAAAAATACATTTTCCAAGTACCGTTTCCGATTTTATTTATCACAATGTTCGTGCTTTATACTACAAGCTTGTTTTTAATATCTTCAATAAGTTGTTGAAATTCCTTTATTGATATAGAATCAATAATTTTCTTGACCCCTTGTAATTCTTCACTAATATCAAGTCTTTTTTCTCTCAATGCAGTGATAATCTGAAGAGTATTTTTCAAAATATTCTCCTGCAAATTATTTAAATCGATGCAATTAATTATTGTTTTAAGTGCTTCTTTTCTAAGGTTATTATCATCTGTTCTGTCACCAACTATAAATTTTAAAACTGCAAAATCCTGATGAATAACTCGATTGTCATCTAATTCATACATCTTTTCATAATACGTCAATGCGTACTGATATAAACTTGTCTGCTTGAAATCGCTTTCTTCTTTATTAGCTTTATCTTGAAGCATCTGTGCGAATCTCATGTAAACTTTAGATAAATCTTGTTTCTCAAGTTCTTTATCTCTACCAGTAATCACATCATAAAGGTGTTGTAATGCTCCATCATTGGAACGTACAGTTTCCTTATTAATCTGACGAGTAAGCTCATCAACAATATACCCATCAACTTCTGATGCGGAATTAAACCTTATATTTAATCCAGTCCAAAAATCATTTTCAAGTCGAATATTCGAACCTCCTGCACTAAAACCTACTAAACCTAAATCAGAACCAAGAATGGTAATATCCATTTCTTCTGGAAATCTACCTCTAACTACTTTATTGATTTTGTATGCTTCATAGTTTTGGAAGTAGTTTAATTTAAATACATCGAAGAACTCAGTTACTTTATCAATCCTCGGTATAAGAAAATCTGATATGCTTACATTTGAATGTGCAACATTGTCTATAAAGATAGGTTCTGAATCATGTAGCTGATAATCATCTTTCTCTAATGAATAAGCAGAATGAAAAAATGTATTTCTAATTGGTTTAACGTGATTATTCACAAAAAACTGTTCAATTTCTTCGAATCCAGAATCTATTAGAATATCACTTACCAGGCTGATTTTTTCAGAAGTTCCAAACCATCTATCGGCTTTTGGATGTTTAAAGTAAAAATACGGTGTGCTTCTAAAACCTAAAGTAATACGTGACAAACTGCCAATAATATTATATAAATCACTAGATTCAAAAAAGGTAGAATAAAGTAATAAGCCTAATCTTAATTTTTTATGCAAATCATTTTCCCCTGCATATAACTCCTTATAGAACTCAATAGCTTCGAACCATTCAAGAAGATTAGAAGTACTCAACCTACTTCCTATTCCCTTATAATTAATCAATGTGCAAATGAATTCAAATTCATCTGCTTGTTTGGAGTTATTAAAAAATCTTTTTATCGTTTCATTTAATGGCATATCGTTCTTTTAGGATGACACCCAATGTATTATATATGCGGAATACCTTACCATAATCCATTCTAATTGAACGTTATATTAGTAAAGTTAAAAATCTTTTTTAATAATTAGTATTCTCTTGCTCATTATATACTCCCAAATTCTCATTTAACATTGAACTAAAAAGCTTCCCATTACGTATGTGTAAGTTTTACATTTCTAGCAAGATAGGACTATTAATTGCTGATGATTTGTAATAACTTTCTCCATTTCTTTTGGCAAAGGATGAATTTTTAAAATAATCCTTGAATTACAACTCTCTAAAATTCATTAATACCTCCTTAAAATGTGTTTTTAGAGGGGTTATTTTTTTCAACTTTTGAAAAATTGCCGATTTTTGCTTTGTTTCCTGTCTTTCAGACACTTAACATACGCAATTTGCGTGCTGCTTCCGGGTGTTACTAGACAG
>JAGLSB010000743.1 GCA_023135955.1 Bacteroidales bacterium
CAACCGGAAAAGCTGAAGGTAAATGAAAGGTACAGCCAATAACACTTAAGTCAAACTTTTATAGAGCAAAGTACAATTACTGATGATGAAATAAAGAGGTGTGTTTCAATAGCTAAATATTAATTAAATTATATAAAAATGAATACAAAGAAAATTTTTCAATCAACCCTATTTGCGGTCATGATGATATCGTTAATGGCCGCTTGCTCAAATAAAACCGGAAGTAACGAAACTGCTTCGGCTTCAAGCGAAAAAGACCTTAAAAAGTCAGAAGTAATTATAGCAAAAACTCCGCCTTTAGGTTATAACAGCTTCGACAGCTATAATTGCAATATCTATGAAGAATTGGCAATGAAAGAGATAGATGCATTTATCGAGAAATTTGCGCCACATGGATATGAATATTTTGTTATTGATAACGGTTGGTTCTCTTCTCCAAAGTCAACTGAGTTTGAGGGCTTGATGGTTCCTTATGGCAAAATGAGTGATCCTTATACTGAGGTATCTGTTGATGAATACGGTGTTGTTCAGCCTTCGAAGTTGTTTTTTCCGAACGGGTTTAAAGCTATGACTGATAAACTTCACGAAAAGGGTTTAAAATTCGGTGTGCATTTAATGCGTGGTGTTCCTAAAATAGCCGTTAAAAATGATTTACCGATTAAAGGAACAAATTATACCGCCAAACAAGTTTTTACCACTGTTGACGACTGCACCTGGTGTCCGTATATGCATGGATTGGATATGACAAAACCGGGTGCTCAAGAATTTCTAAACAGTGTGTTTAATCAGTTTGCCGAATGGGGAATTGACTTTGTAAAAGTTGACCATGTTACCCATTTTCCTGCCGAAATTGAAGGTTATGTGAAAGCAATTGAGCAATGTGGTCGTCCTATGGTATTGAGCCTTTCAGCCGGTGGAACTTCAAACATTAATTACCTTGAAACCTATCGTAAGACAAATATGGTGCGCACAACTCGCGATATTTGGGATAACGAAGAAAGTATTGAAAGATCATTTAACTCCATGCGCAAATGGCAAGGACTTGAGCGTCCGGGGTTCTGGCCTGATTTAGATATGATTCCTTTTGGCGAACTTTGCATACTCAATCGAGCTGAAGTACAGAAAAAAAAGCCCGGACAATCAGATGAACAATTTATGGGACACAAGTATCATTGGTGCAGATTCAGTGAAGCCCAAAAAGAAACGTTTATAACACAGCGTTCCATATCGGCTTCGCCCATAATGATTGGAGGATCAATGATTTCGATGGACGAGCATTCTTACAAATTACTTACTCACAAAGAGATGTTGGCCTGTGTGAAAAACGGAGTACACGGAAAATTAGTTCATGAAGAAAATGATATTGAGCTATGGGTAGCGCCGGTTGAAAATAATGATAGAATGGGCTTCAGACATTATGTTAGTGATGAAGGTTGGGTCGCAATCTTTAACAGAACACATAAACCTCAGGATGTAGAATTAACAGGGAGATTTCTCCGATTTTTACCTACCGGAAAAGGAGTTTATAAGTTTACAGACATTTGGGGAGACCAATCCATTGAAGACTATAAAAGGCCGGAAGCATTAAATCTTAATATAGAAGCTAACGGCGTTGTATTTTTTAAATACAAGAAAAAATAAGTGCCTACGCCAGCGATACAAATTTTGACCATGATTTTGATTTTATTCTGGAATCGGAAGAAGAAGTACCGGTTAGTTTTGTTCTTGTTATAAAAACAGAAAAATGAAACATTATTAAATATGGCTAATAGCATATTAAAAAAAGCGCCCATCATGCTGCTGATATTATTTTTAAATATCTTAAGTGGAAACAGTCAGCCAACATGCGTTTGGGATGCTGAAAAAAAGGAAATGGAATTCTCTTTGGAACAGCTCTCGGGTATTCTTAATTGTGATATAGACAGTAAAAACGGTAAAAGTCATCATTTCAGCAAAGTAATCCACAAACCAAGCGGATTGATGATCAGTCCGGATGATGCGCGCATGAAAAAAGCCGGTATGTTGAATTTTTTTCGGGTGCTTGTAGAGGGTGGCTACCTAACCGAACTACGAGTTACTGAGGCTCAATTAATACCCGAAGATGATGGCCTTACAATGATCT
>JAGLSB010000744.1 GCA_023135955.1 Bacteroidales bacterium
TGCTTCAGTCGCCCTCGTTCCTCGGGCTTCTTCGCAACGACGGGGCTTTGGTAGCGTGGGGAGATAAAAAAGTTGGCGGCAAAGCCGCCAACTTTATTATACCCAACACCTGAGTGAGTTTCGTCATTGCCGAACCGACGAAGGAGGTGAAGCAATCTCGTATTCTTTGCAATTGCTGGATTCCTATTGAATAAGTATACTGACACAGGAGGCGAAGCAATATATTATTCTTTTCAATTACTCGATTTCTGTTTTAATTCAACCTCAGTAAAACATTTATTCTAAATACAATTATTTACATTAAAGCTCAAAGTTCTATCCCATTTATTGAATTAATTGCCTAAATTATTTAGCTTAGTACAAAATATATCTGATGGAGAATACAGTAATCAATACAAATGAACTTTCACAAAAACTCAATACATTTTTTAAACTTTCCGGTGAAAAAATAAAAGATATTGAATCAAATTACGATAGCTCTAAAGGTTCACCGGTTTTTACAGTTAATGGTAGATATACTACCAGGGGCTGGACAGAATGGACAGAAGGATTTGTATACGGATCGATGTTATTACAGTATGATGCTACAAGAGATAGCTCTTTTCTTGAGATCGCAAAGAAAAATATTATTGATAAAATGACTTCCCATGTTTCTCACTTTGGAGTCCACGATCATGGTTTCAATAATGTTAGTACTTATGGAAATCTATTACGCATGATGAATGAAGGTATTCTGCCCGAAGAAAAATGGGAGCGTGAATTTTATACCATGGCCATTAATCAATCGGCATCCGTGCAGGCTAACAGATGGACAGACATACCAGATGGTGGATTTATTTATTCCTTTAATGGTCCGCACTCACTTTTCGTAGATACAATTAGAACCTGTAGAGTTCTTATGCTAGCTCATAAACAGGGACATCATTCTTTGGGAGAACATGATAAAAAGATCAATCTACTGGAAAGAGGCGTTAAGCATTTTTTGTCTACAGCCAAATACTCGGTATTTTATGGGAACGGGCGCGATTCTTATGATATAAGAGGCAGAGTAAGTCACGAAGCCGTGTTTAATGTTAATGATGGTTGCTATCGTTGTCCTAATTCTCAACAGGGTTACTCGGGTTTTACTACATGGACAAGAGGTTTAGCATGGGCAATTCTGGGTTTTGCCGAAGAGTTAGAGTTTTTCGAAACTTTAAAACAAAAAGACTTTACAGGAATTGGAGATAAGAATGAAATAACAGAGTTGATGTTGAAAGCTGCAAAAGCAAGTTGCGACTTTTATATCGAAAATACTCCAATCGATGGCGTTCCATATTGGGATACAGGAGCACCCGGTCTAGCAATGATGGGTGATTACTTAAACAGGAAATCAGAGCCCTTTAACGATTATGAGCCCGTTGATAGCTCGGCAGCTGCTATTGCTGCCCAGGGTTTTTTGCGTCTTGGAAAATATCTGAAAGAAAATGGGGAAGAACAAAATGGTGATAGCTATTATAATGCTGGATTAATTATTGCATCCACAATATTTAGTGAGCCATATCTAAGTACAGATAGTGGTCACCAGGGATTAATACTTCATTCAATTTATCACAGACCAAATGGATGGGATAATATTCCCGAAAACAGCAAAATACCTGCTGGCGAATCTTCAATGTGGGGCGATTACCATGCTCGGGAACTTGCGCTTTACCTTAAACGGCTCTTAAATAACGAAACATATTATACTTTCTTCAATTAGATTTTATATGAATTCAAAACCAGAATTATTTACCGAAGGATTAATTGGGACAAAAAAAACAGCAAACCGCTTTGTTGCCCAGCCAATGGAAGCTAATGATAGTATTAACGGAGGGAAAGTATCTGAAAGAGCTATTGAAAGATATAAACAACTGGCCAGGGGTAAATGGGGTATTATTATTATTGAGGCAATTTCTGTTACCGAAAAATCCCTGGCTCGCATAAACGGATTAATCTTAGATGAAGATAACCTGAATAGTTTCAAGGTATTAGTTGATGAAATTAAGATGATAAATCCGGAGGCAGTAGTTTTATTTCAGATAACTCATTCGGGAAGGAATTCAGGCGCAGCTTTTTCTCTAAGAAAGAGCATCTGCCCTAATCCTGAGACAGGGGAAGAGGTTTTTACGACCAAAGAGATTGACGATATATTAAATCTATTTATTAATGCAGCAGCTCTTAGTGAGAAAGCTGGAGCAGATGGTATTGACTTCAAACTATGTCATGGATATTTTGGCGGGGAGATGCTGAGACCGAATAATAATCGTGATGATAAATGGGGTGGGAGCCTTGAGAATAGAACACTGTTTTTGAGAAAAGGTATTGGTAGAATAAAGGAAAAGTGTTCACCAGGATTTATAATAGGCTCAAGAATATCAATTTATGAAGGTATTCGGGGAGGTCTGGGAACTTCTTCGCCGGATAGCATTATAGAAGATCTGACAGAAGTATCTGAAATAGTAAAAATAATGAATGAGCTGGGGATGGACTATATTAATGTCTCAGCAGGAGTACCTGCATTAACATCAATGTTAACCAGGCCTGAAAAGGGAAGCTCACTACTTTATCTTAATATGCTCCGTTATAATAATTGGGTAAGTGGTTTATTAAAGAATATGGGTTCTGATATGAAAGTAATTGCTTCAGCTTTTTCCATTTTAAAAGAAGAAGGAATGGCAATTGCCAATGAGAATATTGATAATGGTAATGCTGATTTTATTGGTTGGGGCCGGCAGAATTTTGCCGATCCTCTTTTTCCTGCAAAACTAAAAGACAATCAAGAGGTTAACTGGTGTAAAATCTGTGCCGGATGTTCAAAATTATTGCGCTCCCAGGAGCATACAGGATGTATTCAATTCAACGATTATTATAAGCAAGTATTTAAGGGAATAAAAAAATAAAATAATATGAAAACTGCATTAATAACAGGAGGAGGCCGTGGAATTGGTTGGGGTATAAGTTTGCATCTTGCAAAGGAGAAATATAATATTATATTTTGTGGCCGAAAAACGCACGAAGAAGTGGCTGAACAAATTGACCTTCTAGAGCAGCAAGGAGTAGGTGTGCTGTATTGTCAATGCGATATTTCAGATAAAGAAAGTCGCAGTGCTATGATTGATGAAGCAGACAAAAGATTCGGAAAGATTGATGTTTTGATAAATAATGCAGGTGTTGCACCAGAAGAAAGGAAGGATCTCCTTGAAGCCTCGGAAGAGAGTTTCGATAAGCTGATGTCAATTAATCTCAAAGGTCCTTATTTTTTATCCCAGGCTGTTGCAAATTATATGTTGTCAAAAAAGACAGAAGGAATTATTATTAATATTACTTCAATATCTTCAAGCATCGCATCCATTAATAGGGGAGAGTATTGCGTTTCTAAAGCTGGCCTCTCTATGATGACCAAACTTTTTGCCGCTCGTTTGGCAGAGCACAATATTAATGTTTATGAAATACAGCCAGGCATTATTGAAACAGATATGACCAAAGGAGTAAAATCCAAATACGATGATTTAATAGAAAAGGGTCTTACTTTAAACAAACGATGGGGACAGCCAGAAGATATTTCAAAAGCAGTTTCAGCTTTGTGTAGAGGCGATTTTCCATATTCAACAGGAAATGTTTTTATGGTAGATGGGGGACTAACGGTGGGACGGCTGTAAAATCTTTAACAAATGATTATGTGGAATGGATATTAAAACTCCACCAAATTAAATATTAAGGAAAATGGAGAAAAAAGTTATTCAAGCCGGATTTGCCGGATCAGGTTTTGCAGCCAAATTTCATTACGATGGCTTACAAGGCGTTCGTGGTGTGAGTGTTGAAGTAACAGGTGCATATTCCAAAACGCCTTCAAGGATGTTTATGTTGTAGAGAAAACGGGAACCAAGCAAGGTTGGTCCAGTATGTCGCCCGATGAAGGATGGTTTAATGGTTATCAGCATGAAATGCAAGCCTTCTATGAATCATTAGCTTTTGGAACTCCGATTGAAAGCAACAGTGCACTGGCTTCTGATGTTATTGCAACTATTTATGCAGGTTATGTTTCAGCAGAAAGGAAAGGGGCTGAGGTTGATATTACCATTCTAAAATAGGAATAAAATTATATGGGGTATCCGATCTTTACCTGTAAAATATGTAATGCGCTAAATGTCAACAGATTAAAAAATAAACGATATTTTCGTAAATAACTGACTATCAAATTTATCAAAAAATATACGGGAGATGATAAGATACCCCATTAAAATTATATTGCGAATCAGCAATTAATGTCAACTTAAAGCTCTTTGATGAGTTTTGATAAGAAAACAAACTATAATCGTAATAAATTGAATCACACATGAGAAATAAAATACGTTGGGGAATACTAAGTACAGCAAAAATAGGGATGATGAAAGTAAATCCTGCCATACAAAATGCTGAGAATTGTGAAGTTACTGCCATTGCTTCCCGCGATATTGAAAAATCGAAACTCGCTGCTGAAAAACTTGGAATAGAAAAGTATTATGGTTCTTATGAAGAGCTGCTTGCCGATCCTGATATTGATGCAATCTATAATCCTCTTCCAAATAATATGCACCTTGGATGGACAATTAAGGCGATGGATGCAGGGAAGCACGTCCTTTGTGAGAAACCTATAGGATTAGATTCAAAAGAAGCAAAAATATTGAGAGATACTGCAAAAAACTATCCGGATATAAAAATAATGGAAGCCTTTATGTACCGCTTTCATCCACAGTGGAAGAAAGTTAAATCGCTTATAGAGGAAGGAAAAATCGGAACAGTTAGTACTGTTCATTCATTCTTTTCTTATAATAATATGGATCCTGACAATATCCGAAATAAGATTGAAGTGGGTGGTGGTGGATTGATGGATATTGGTTGTTATTGTATATCCTTTCCGAGGTTTATTTTTGGGGAAGAACCAGAACGGGTAGTTGGAACAATGAATCATGATCCTTTGATGAAAACAGACAGGCTCACTTCTTCGATAATGGAATTCTCAGGTGGTATTACCTCAACCTTCACTTGCTCAACCCAATTAATGCCATATCAGCGTGTAAATATTCTGGGAGATAAAGGGCATATTGAAGTGGAAATTCCTGTTAATACTCCCCCAGATTTACCTACCAGAATATGGCTTAGGACACCCAATGGTAGTGAAGAAATTGTATTTGATGCAGTTGATCAGTACACTAAGCAGGCAGAAAGTTTTGCGAGGGCTATTCTGGAGGGGTCAGATGTGCCAACTTCTTTGGATGATGCTATTGCAAATATGGTTGTTATTGATGCTGTTGTAGAAAGCTCGAAATCAGGGAAGTGGGTAAGTATATAAGTATTCTAATACATTGAGTAGAAATACATTTTCATAATTAGTTCACTTAATAATATATTGAATATCAGCACTAACTACTCATCCTGCCCGTAATATGCATCTTTTCCATGTTTACGCTCAAAATGCTTTTTCATCAAAGAATCATTCATATCAGGGTTTGGATTTAAGGCAAAGCTTAATTGCGCCATCTTAGCTACTTCTTCAAGTACAACACTGTTATAAACTGCATCTTCCGGAGTTCTGGCCCAGGTAAAGGGGCCATGATTTCTGACCAGAACAGCAGGAATATGCTCGTAGTTTAAATTTTTGAAAGTTTTGATTATGCTGTTCCCGGTTTCTTTTTCATAATCTTTTTCAACTTCAGCTGATGACATATCAGAAGTACAAGGAATATCATGAGAGAAATAATCGGCATGTGTAGTTCCAATTATTGGGATACTTTTTCCTGCCTGTGCCCAGGCAGTAGCATAAGTTGAATGAGTATGGACAACGCCGCCAATATTTGGGAAAGCTTTATAAAGCTCTAAATGAATAGCAGTATCAGAAGAAGGTTTTAATTTACTATCAATAACTTTCCCATCCAGATCAACTATCACCATATCTTCCGGTTTCATATTTTCATAAGCGATACCACTTGGTTTAATAACCACCAAGCCCTTTTCCCGATCTATCCCACTGACATTTCCCCATGTAAGAATGACTAAACCATTTTTAACCAGATCAAGATTCGCTTTATGCACCCTATTTTTTAATTCTGAAAGCATAATTCAATATTTAAATTTATTGCACAGGAACTCCAAGATATACTTAATAACTCTTCTGGTTGATTATTTACGAATATGATAATACACATCATTAAAACGTAATTCCTTCTTAAAATTACGAATATTTGTATCCTTATCAATAATCACAAATTCGAGTCCGAGCATTTCTGCAAAATCTTCCATATATTCAGTATTCAATGCCATGCTGAAGCTCGTGTGATGTGCCCCACCAGCTAAAATCCAGGCATGTGCTCCAATTTCAAGATTTGGTTCCGGAACCCATAAGGCGCGGGCAACTGGTAATTTCGGAAGTGGCTTGGGTTTAATAACATCTACCGGATTAACTATCATGCGCATTCTTCCACCCATGTCAATAAGAGTAGCATTTATTCCTTTTCCTTCAGGAACATTAAATACAAAGCGTGCAGGAGCATCTTTGTTTCCTATTCCCAGGTGATGAACCTCAATGTTAGGCTTCTCCTCTGAAACTGTAGGGCATATCTCAAGCATGTGGGCACTCAAGACTGCTGCCTGATTTGGGTCAAGATGATAAGTATAATCTTCCATAAAGGAACATCCACCTTCCAATCCTTCTCCCATTACCTTCATAATACGAACCAGTGCAGACTGCTTCCAATCACCTTCTGCCCCAAATCCATAACCCTGCTCCATCAAGCGTTGACATGCTAATCCGGGAAGTTGCTTCAGCCCAAATATATCTTCAAAATTTGTTGAAAATGCTTTATAATTATGTTTCTCGAGAAAATTTTTAAGTCCAATCTCAATCCTGGCCTGGTATCTTACATTATCTAATTCAGTAGTATTGATATTATATTCTTTCTTATATTGTTCCATTAAAATATCAACATCATTTTCCGAAACAGCATTTACGTTTTCAACAAGATCACCAACACCATGTGCATTTATTTGCCAGCCTAATAATTTTTGAGCTTCCACCTTGTCACCTTCCGTAACTGCCACTTCTCTCATATTGTCGCCGAAGCGGCAAATTTTCAGATTCTTTGATTCATTCAATCCAAGAGCGGCTCTTGACCAAATACCAACTTTCTGCTGCACATTTTCGTCCTGCCAAAAACCTACTACTACTTTTCGGTTTATCCCCATACGAGTACAAATAAATCCAAATTCCCGACCTCCATGTGCCGACTGATTCAGGTTCATAAAATCCATATCGATCTCTGACCATGGTATTTCACGGTTGAACTGTGTATGCAGATGTAAAAGTGGTTTTTCAAGGATGTTCAAGCCGGAAATCCACATTTTAGATGGAGAAAAGGTATGCATCCAGGTAATCAGACCAATACACTCCTTGCTTGTATTTGCAGCTACGCAAATTTCGAGAATTTCATCGGGAGTTGTTACTACAGGTTTAAATTTTACTTTGAGCGGGATATACGACGAGGAATTTAAAGCATTTGCAATTATTTCTGAATGTTTATTTACTTGTTTCAAAGTTTCGGCACCATATAAATGTTGACTGCCAGTTACAAACCATAGCTCGTAATTCGAAATTTTATCTTTCATATTTATTTAGTTTATTATGAATTTGAAAAAACTATTCTCTAATTGCCCAATCGGGGAAAACTGACAGATCTATATCAAATATTTGCATACCCCAAAAGTACATTGCTAAAGTTACTACAATTATCCCCAGAATATTTAATATAAATCCGGGTAATATCATGTCTTTAATCCGTAATTGCTTACTAAGGGATAATCCTTAATCGGATTGATGAGAATAATTCCCAGAGCAATAATTGGGAATAAATAGCGGGATATTGAAGCTGTAGATAATCTTTTCATTAAAAAAATTATTACATTGTATTTCAATCAAAAGTAAAATTTTATACTGTTTTTTTAAATCTGATTTCTTGTCATTTCACTTCGGTCAACTTAAAAACATGCATATGATTTACAGCTACATCATTTACTCCAAATGATGAAATATCGATTTCAACACCCCCGTTTATAGCTTTGAAAGGAAGCTTCATATGGTTGCCAAGAAGAGTGACTATTGTCTTTGATCCCACATTAACATCTTTTATAAATATTTTATTCGAGTCTGGCCATTTTGGAGAAAATGCATATAATGTACTTCCTTTTTGAGTGAAGTAAAATTCTTTTACGGCGTTGCCTTTTTTTGGATTGATGGTCATCTCATAAACAGGAAATCCGGAATGATAATCATTCTTAGTAAATGTTGGTATATTGCCTTCCGACCATTGTGCAGTTTTCCTCCAGGCTCTTGTTCCATAAATAGCTTCACCATTCACATCTAACCATTTACCAATCTGTAACAATCGTTCTTGCATTATCACAGGAATTCTTCCGTCAGCTGTTGGCCCAATATTCAATAATAAATTACCACCCCGGCTAACCAGGTCAACTAACATAAATATAAGTTCCTTTTTTGTACGGTAATCGTCAATATTCTCTATGCGGTTATATCCGAAAGACATACCCATTCCACGATTTTCCTCCCAGGGTTTGTCAGCATTGTCAAAACCTGAACCATACTCGGTAGTAAAATATCCACCATGCATTCCGCGTACCTTTCCCCAACGATCGTTGATTACAACTTCATCTTTATTAGGCGCATTATTATACAGCCAGGCGAGCAAAGGTTTTGTCTGCCACATATCGTCATCCATCCACCAATCGCCATCGGAAAATATTAAAGAGGGTTCATAATTCATAACAAGTTCTTTAAACTGTGGATTCATCACTTCCCTTATATACCTGTTAAGTCCGGCTTCAGATTCCTTCACCAATTTTTCAGGTGCTTTTACGAGTGTTGGCATATCAGCTGAGTTATCAACCATTTTTCCTTTTGTTAGCATCATCTGCTGTTTTTCAGTCCATAAAGGGTTAAACCAATCCCAAATACTATAATATAATCCCATTTTAAGATCTTGTTCTCTCACCGCAGTAGTCAATTCGCCAAGCAGGTCTTTTTCAGGGCCAATTTCCATGGAATTCCATTTCATGCCGAAACTTTCACTTGCCTCTTTATTTGGCCATAAGCAGAATCCATCATGGTGTTTTGATGTTAGTACAACATATTTTGCCCCCGACCTTTTAAATATGTTTGCCCATTCATTTGGATCAAAAAATTCGGCCTTAAACATCTTTCTGAAGTCTGGATATTCAAAATCTTCACCATAATTATCATTATGAAATTCGGTTGTTACTAAGTGGCGTTTTAATCTTTTTTCATTGAATTGACTTGGATCGGCAACAAGTGAATGCCAATACCATTCAGCATAAGTTCCTTTATTGGTATATGCAGGGACGGAATAAAGTCCCCAATGTATAAATATCCCAAACTTTGCATCCTCAAACCATTCAGGAGTTTCCCTCTGGTCGAGCGATTCCCAGGTAGGTTCATATACTTGAGAATATGAGTTTAGGTTAAATGCTAAGGTTAAAATGAAAATTGCAGCGTATTTCATAATGTTTAAGGATTAAGATATTAAGATATTCAGAGTGTGAAGATAGATAAATTCAGGAATATTTGAAGTTAATTGAAAAATGGGAAACTTAAGTAGTCTGGTTAAAGACTAATTGGAACATCCGGATCAAATGCTGGAATTTGCACCTTACATTGTTTAAAATGCATGATTAGTTCCACACAAAATAAAATGTTTTTCTAAATCACTGATATCATTACTTATTATTGAATTCATATTTGTAATCTTTACTGTTATATTAAAGTTAAATTCATGAAAATCAATTAAAAATCAATCCTGAATTTATAATCTTTGTGTCAATCATGAATAACATAATCTCTGTTGTTCATAATGTGTAGATAGGTTCTTTGTCAATTCTGTAGAAATATTCCTGATAACTTATAGATCAAAAGTGATTTGAAGGCTTAAATAATCGGCTGTAATTTACCATAATATTACTTCATTCGACAGAGTATTATTAAGCTTTGGTATCAAATTAATATTTAATTAATATATAATTAATTACATAAATTAGGTTTGTAGTTAGGAAATAGTTCTACACCTTGAATAGTGGATATAGCTGGTTTTTTTGAATTGCTTTTGCGCAGTTGGTATTTGTTTTTGACGCATACTATGAAAATAGTCTTCTAAATTTGGCAAGACATTTTCCTAAATATGCTTTAATAAATTATGCATTAAAGAATGAGATGTAATAATATAACTACTAACTAAAACATGCAGGTCTATGAAAAAATTAATTAAAGAAAGTCTGTTCTCTTTTATTGCAAAAAGGAACATACTTAAAATTATTTTTGTTATTACATTAACTAGTTTCTTTTTTCTGATTAGTGCTCCCGGTTTTGCCGCAAATGGGGATTCTCAGGATATAAAGCAAACTGTTAACGTTACCGGAACTCTTACATCTTCATCAGGTGAGATTCTTCTTGGTGTTACTATTTTTGTAAAAGGTACCGAAATAGGTACAATTTCCAGAGTGGATGGGACATATTCAATTGATGTCCCGGATGCTAATTCGGTTTTGGTATTTTCCTATATAGGTTACGTAACACAGGAAGTAGCCATTAACGGCAGATCTGTAGTTGATGTGGTTCTGGAAGAAAGTCTTGAATCTTTGGAAGAAGTTATTGTTGTTGGTTACGGTACACAGAGGAAAGCAAACCTTACAGGTGCTGTTGACCATGTAACTAGTGAAGCTTTCGAAAACAGGACAATGACCAACCTTACTCAGGGACTACAGGGAGTTATGCCTAATTTGAATATTAAACTT
>JAGLSB010000745.1 GCA_023135955.1 Bacteroidales bacterium
CCGATTCACCACCCTGTTCCTTTGCTTTCTCCTTTAGTTTGCCCAGCAGAAATTTATGGCCGGGATGCACTCCATCAAAAACTCCCAATGTTGCAACAGGATTTAAAGCTTTAAACTTTTTTATGTCATTCCAAATCTTCATAGA
This sequence comes from Bacteroidales bacterium, assembly GCA_023135955.1. Taxonomy (GTDB): domain Bacteria; phylum Bacteroidota; class Bacteroidia; order Bacteroidales; genus JAGLSB01. The sequence continues at coordinate 146 of JAGLSB010000745.1, forward strand.
TGTAAAAACCCTGCAAAAGTAACAAATAACTACCATTTTAGTGCAGAATTTATTTAATGATAGAACATTTAAAAAAACGGAAGCTGGGAATTAATTCTTCTGCGAAAGAGATTCATCATAATGATCTTTATAAAATACGCATTTTCTGGGATGGTGGTCAGGGTGACAGAATCCCAGCCTGGGCGAGATATGTTGATAACTATCGTTTTAATACGATTAACTATCTATACGAAATTTCAGGATATTTTAAATAAATTTGCGAAATAATTCATTTGTACACTTAAGCTATGATATGAATATGCATAAATACATAATATACTTATTTCTCATCCTAATATTTTCTTCTTGTAAGAATAAATCCAATGAATCTCATATCGATTCGTCTTTTGCAATATATGGAAACATGGAAGAAGGTGAAGGATACAGTCTTTTTATAAAAAAGATCTACTCCGACAGTTCATTAGACAAGACTATTATTGAAATTAATCCCGATGGAACTTTTTTTCAGACAATTAAAACTGACAAGTCAGAATTCTATTCTGTTGTAAACGAAGCCGGTAATTCTATCACTATTTATAGTAAGCCGGGTGATAGTATTAAAGTGGAGGCAAATTATTACGACTTTAGCGAATATAAGCTATCAGGAAATATTGAATCAGAACAAATCACCCTGCTGAATGCAGTTACTCAGGAATTTCTGGAAAGAATTTCATTTTATTCATCGATAATTGAAGATAGTATTGAGAGTCCCAACTATGCTGAGATTAGAATGAATATTGACAAAGAATACAAAGAAGAATTTCACAAACTAAAAACTTTTAGTGAAGAATTTATTGCTAAAAATGAAGGTTCCCTTATTAGCCTGCTTGCATTATCAAATCAATTGGGAAATAATTTTTTTGTTTTTCATCCGGTTGAGGATAAAAAATTATTTTATCATGTTGATTCCCTTCTTTTTTCAAAGTATCAAGGATATGAACCCGTTGAAAAGCTTCATCTACAAGTAAATAGTCTAAAAAGAATGTCTGTAAAGAAATCACTATTCAAGATTGGTGATACATTACCGGACTTTTCTCTTCCAGATACTTCAGGAATATTTATAAATTTACATTCTTTAAGGGGGAATATTGTGCTTGTTGATTTTTGGGCTTCGTGGTGTAGAAGTTGTATGGATGAAAACCTTAAATATCTTGATTTGTATGATCTGTATAAATCAAAAGGTTTTGAGATAGTCCAGGTCTCATTAGATGAATCGGAAAAAGATTGGAAGACGTCCATAGAACAGGATGGTCTTCCCTGGATTCATTTAAGTGATTTAAAAAAATGGAAGTCAAAAGTAGTTGAACTATATGATATCAGTTCCCTTCCCGGCAACTTTCTTCTTAACTCTAAAGGGGAAATTATTGAGATGGATATGGATGCTGAGAAATTAAAAAAACAATTAGAAGGCCTCTTCATTACAAATTAATGAGAGACAATTTTGAATAAATAAAAGTACTATGAAGAGAATAATCTATTATTTGCTTTTTACAAGTCTGTTAATATCTAGCTGTTCCGAAAGGCCAAATATTAAAATTGAAGGTTCTATTCACGGAGCCGAGAAAAACCTTTTATATCTTGATTTTCTTAATATCAACAAAACAGAGATTGTAGATTCCGTTAAAATAAAGAAGGACGGCAGTTTTAAATTTTCTTTTTATTCTGAATATCCGGGAATTTATCTACTGAGGAACGAACTTGGACAGATTGTGAATCTTTTACCCTATCCGGGTGATAATCTTACAATAGAAGCTGATTACACTAAATTCAGCTCATCTTATTCTGTTTCAGGATCAAATGAATCAGAATATCTCCGTCAGTTAGTGGAAAAACTTGGTGACACAAGGGGAAAGCTGGATGAATTAGATAATGATTATGAAACTCTTACTAATTTAACAGAAGCTCAAGCATCTGAGTATATTGTTCGTTATAAGGAGATTATAAAGGAACAAAGAGATTTTTCCATTCATTTTATAATTGAGCATCTGAGTTCGATCTCAAGTATCTACGCCTTATATCAGGAAATAGCTGACGGCCAGTTTGTCTTGGGGGAAAATTACGATATCCAATATATGAAAATTGTAGCTGACTCTGTTTCAAAATATTTCCCTAAGGTACCTTTTGTAGAATCTTTTGTTATCAATGCAAGAGAATCAGAACAACAATATTACAATCTTAAAGGACTAGAAGAGAAATTAAAAGAGGCTGAAACAAAAGATCTGGACCTTAATCTTCCCGACCAAAATGGTAATGAAATTAAGTTATCATCTCTTAAGGGTAAAGTTGTATTATTGTACTTCTGGTCCTCAAAATCCATAGATTGTCTGAATCTAAATATTTCTCTTCAGAAAATTTATAATATAAATAAAGCTTTGGGATTTGAAATCTATGCTGTTGCAATGGAAGATGATAAAGATAAGTGGATGCAGTCAATAAAATTTGATGAACTAAACTGGATAAATGTTTCTGAACTCACTTACCCTGAATCTGAAGCAGCACATAAATTCAATGTCACTGAATTACCATCATCTTATTTATTTAACAGGGAGGGTGAAATTGTGGCAAGGAATATTTTCGGTGGAGAACTTCAAAAATGGCTTGACAATCTTTTGAATTAATGGATACAAAAATCCCTGATAATAAAAAGATATATTTTGTTTCAGATGCTCATCTGGGACTTCCTCCAATGGATAAAAGTCTTGTAAGGGAGAAACTACTTGTAAAGTGGCTGGATGAGATTCGAAAGGACGCTTTTGAGATATATTTGCTCGGTGATATTTTCGATTATTGGTTTGAGTACAAAAAAGTTGTCCCTAGAGGATTTGTTCGCTTTCTTGGTAAGATTGCAGAAATAAGGGATAGTGGCATTCCTGTTTATTTCTTCACAGGAAATCATGATGTATGGGTTTTTGATTATTTAATAGATGAATTGGGAATTGAGGTGTTTCGTAATCCAACTACAAGTACCTATAATGGTAAAAAATTCTATTTGGCTCATGGCGATGGCCTGGGACCTGGTGAAGTGTTTTATAAAATTCTTAAAAAAATATTTACATCTCGATCTATCCAGTGGTTATTTGCCAGACTTCATCCTAATACGGCAACAGGTATTGCCCATCGATGGTCAAAGAGCAGTCGATTCTCAAAGGGGAATTATGTACCATGGTTAGGAGAGGAAAAAGAAAACCTGATTATCCATTCAAGAAAAATATTTGAGACAGAAAAGTCTGATTTCTTTATCTATGGTCATAGGCACATACCAAAAGAATTCATGATTAACGAGAAATCGAAAGTAGTTTATCTAGGTGATTGGTTTGTAAATTTTACCTATGGTGTTTTTGACGGTGAGGATGTGAGGGTTTTGAAATATGATAATTAGTACCAAAAAAAGCCATCCTGTAAAGGACAGCTTTTTTTTATAAAATTTTATCAGAGAAAAGTATTTAATTAAAACTATTCTCTGTCTTTCTAGTTCATCTTTTTTATAATAATCCAGTTGCAACTGTTAATCCTGCCATTACAACAGAAACCAT
>JAGLSB010000746.1 GCA_023135955.1 Bacteroidales bacterium
AATGTTTCTGGATATATCGTTTATTGGAAATCAGGAAAAAACACTTTTCAGATTTTAGATGGAGTTGGTTTTAATGATAGTTTATACATTCATCGAAATATCGATGAGAATATTACATTTTCTTATTTCGTCGAAGCCCTGAATTACGACGGACTTATTTCCCGTTCCAATATAATCTCCAAATTTACATATATGCCGAGCCCACCTGAAGAGCTAATTCTCGATTTGGTGACTATTTCGGGAGAAAATGAGGCTGAAATTCAGTTTCACTCTACAGACACAGTTTATGGCTTTAGTTTATTAAGATCAAGCGTTGCAACATCCGACTTTGAAAGTGTTCATCAGTTCTATAATGAGAACCAGAGCAATTACGACCGTCAGGATTATATTTTACATGATTTTATATTAAGTAAATCTGAGAAATTCTTTTACAAAATAGGGAGTCTTAATACTTGTCTTCAAATAGATAGCATAAAATCAAATCTTGGGGTGAACATCCTACTGAAAGGCATTTATAATGAAGAATATATTAGTTTAAACTGGAATAAATATCAGGAATGGGAATTGGGGGTTGAAGAATATCAATTATTCAGGTTGGATGAATCGGGTCAGAATATATTATTAAGAAGTTTTGATCAAAATTCAACAAGTTACATTGATTATCTTGGAGATGCTGCCAATATAAATTTATCAGGAGAAATTATTTATCAAATTAAGGCAAAAAAAACAAATGAAGATGTATATTCAATTTCAAATCCTCTGATTATGAAAGTTACATCTGATTTACACATGCCTAATGCATTTACACCTAATGGAGATGGGGAAAACGACCTTTTCCAACCGATAATTCGTTTCTCTCCGGATAAATATACCATGATAATATATGACCGTTCAGGAATCCCACTATTTCAATCCAATAATATAAACAATGGCTGGGATGGAACTATCAATGGAAAAGGGATGGCACCACAAGGAGTATATATGTATCACATTCAATACACTTCATTTAGTGGTACTAAGAAAAGTGAGACAGGTACCCTAACTCTTTTTTATCCCTGAGGAAAGGATTGATAAGTTCAAATAATGTTAACTTTGCTTCAAATAAGTATTTAAAGTAGGATGGCTATATCAAAGACTGCAGAAGAAGCTGAAATTAAAAAAACTTTTGACGATTTCCTGAACAATTGCACACATTGCAAGTCTGCAGCTGACAGGAAAACTCTTACCAAAGCTTTTAACATGGCTGCCGATGCTCATAAAGGAATGAGACGAAAATCGGGAGAGCCATTTATCCTTCATCCTATTGCTGTCGCTACCATTGTTAATTCAGAAATTGGACTTGGTGTAAAATCTATGGTCTCCGCTATTTTACATGATGTTGTAGAAGATACTGATGTAGAGCTTGACGAGATTAGAGATGTTTTCGGTGAAAAAATTGCTACAATAATAGATGGACTGACAAAAATCTCTGGTGTTTTTGACAATAAATCATCTCTTCAAGCCGAAAATTTCAGAAAAATGCTGATCACATTATCTGATGATGTTAGGGTTATTTTAATAAAACTAGCCGATCGCTTGCATAATATGCGGACCCTTGAGGCTATGCCCCGACATAAGCAAATCAAAATTTCCGGAGAAACAATATACTTATTTGCTCCTTTGGCTCATAGACTTGGATTATATGCAATAAAAACTGAGCTTGAAGACTTAAGTCTGAAATATAGATACCCAAAAGTTTTTGATGAAATCTTAGAAAAAATAAAGGATAACGAAGATAAAAGAGTCAATCTTATAAAGAAGTTTTCTCTACCCATTATTGAGAGGCTGGATAATAATAATATTGAATTCGAGATAAATGGAAGGCCTAAATCTATATATTCCATCTGGAATAAAATGCAAATAAAAAAGGTCAGTTTTGAAGAAATCTTTGATCTGTCAGCGATTCGAATTGTATTTGAAACTGTTCCGGATATACCTGAGAAAACACAATGTTGGAATATATACTCCCTAATAACAGATATTTATCCACCAAGACCGGACCGTCTAAGGGATTGGGTATCAACACCAAAAGCTAATGGATATGAAGCCCTTCACTCAACTGTTATGGGACCATACGGAAAATGGGTAGAGGTTCAGATTCGTTCACAAAGGATGGATGAAATAGCCGAACGAGGATTTGCAGCACATTGGAAGTATAAATCAGTGGAGCAATCTGAATCTGAGTTAGATAAATGGATTAAAAGAATTAGGGAATTGCTTGAGAATCCTGATTCTGATGCTCTTGAATTTTTAGATGATTTCAAGCTTAACCTTTTTTCCTCCGAGATTTACATTTTTACTCCTAAAGGGCAGGCCAGAACTATTCCTTCCGGTGCTACAGCATTGGATTTTGCATATGAAATTCATTCTGAAATTGGAAATAAAGCTATTGGAGCAAAAATTAATCATAAT
>JAGLSB010000747.1 GCA_023135955.1 Bacteroidales bacterium
AGATTAAGAAATTTCTTGATACTCTGAAACATCCTTTATATTTCCTTGATTTTGAAACATTTAACACAGCAATACCTCTTTATGATGGTGTTAGACCTTATCAACAGATTACATTTCAGTTTTCCTTGTATGTTCAAGATAAACCTGATGGTAAATTAGTGCATCATTCCTTCCTTGCTGAAGGAAAAGAAGATCCAAGACTTATGTTTTTATCTTCTTTACAAAAAGTGCTGGGAGAAAAAGGAAGCATTATAGCTTATAATCAATCATTTGAGATTGGAAGATTAAAAGAGCTGGCAGAAGCATTTACTGATTATAAAAAATGGATAGAATCGATTCTTCCAAGATTCATAGATTTAATGGTACCATTTAGAAAGTTCTATTACTACAATCCCGTACAGCAAGGCAGTGCATCTATAAAGAAAGTACTGCCTGCTATTACAGGCAAAGGATATGATGACATGGAAATAAGCGAAGGAGGCACAGCAAGCCTTGAGTTTCTGAGAATTACACAAGGAGCAAGCGATGGAACGTTCCCTGATAATAATGAAATCAAGAAGGTTCGTGAGAATCTAGAAAAATATTGTGCTCTTGATACTGAAGGAATGGTTTGGATAGTTAACAGGTTAAAAGAGTTAATAAAAGATTAGTTGGAGTTTGAGGAAGAATCTGAAGAGGAGGAGTCAAACGAGGGTTGATTATCCAGAAACCTCTTAATTTATCCTGTTTTAAGAAGAAAGCAGAAAAACTGTTATAAATGAGTTAATACTTCTACTTAAATAAAGATAGTCGCACACACTTTAACTGGCATTAGGGGGATAGGGAGGTTGTGAGATGAAAAAAATAACAATATCTGAACTAAAGAAAAAAACTCGTTTAGCTATAAAAAAACTTCTGGTTTTCTTTGAGAAAAATCCTAAAGCATTTAAGTCTGAATCAGATATCAAGTGTTATTTATACCATCTCTTAATTAAAAAAATACCATATAAAGTTAAAACCGAATTTGATAATAACAGAAAATATAACGAATTACTGGTTGTTTCAGAGTTTAATACTAATAAAAAATATAAAAAGAAATCTGGAAGAAGAGTCTCCAAAAAATATGATTTAGTAGTTCTTGACCCAAAGTGTCTCAAGGAAAAATTAAGGCCTTTAATTGCTATTGAAATCAAGTTTAATGTTATGAAAAGTCTAAGGAAATCTCGCAAACTTAAAGGAGCTTACAAAGATTTGAATAAGCTAATTAGAAAAAAGAATGATGTTTCAGAGGGTCATCTCATAATATTGAATAATTATAATTTTACACTAAGTGTAAGAAAATTGTATGAAAAATTCGAAAATTATTTTGATGATTCAATAAGCTTTAAAGGTAACTTGTACTTACATATAAGACATATGGATCGCAAAAGTGGGGAATTGAAATATACATGTTAAGGAGGTCATCAAAATGTTAGCAACTCTTAAAAAAATTGATTTAAGAAAAGCTTGGAAACATGAAGCAACAGATTTTACTAACTGGTTAGCTAAAGAGGAGAACTTGGCCATATTAAGTGAAGAGATCGGTATTGATATTAAATTGATTCAGACCGAAGCAAGTGTTGATAAGTATAATGTTGATATCTTGGCTGAGGATGAGGGTAGTGGCAGAAAGATAATAATAGAAAACCAACTTGAAGTAACTGATCATGATCATCTAGGCAAATTGATTACTTATGCCTCTGGTTATGACGCGGAGATTATTATCTGGATTATTAAAGATGTAAAGGATGCACATAAACAAGCTGTTGATTGGTTAAATGAACATACTGATGAAAAACTTAATTTCTTTATAATAAGAATGGAATTATGGCAAATAGGTGATTCACCTTATGCGCCTAAGTTTTACATTGTATCTCAACCAAACGATTGGGCTAAGGCGATTAAGAAAGCTGTAAGTCAATCAAGCTTAACAGATACAAAAGTTATGCAACTCGAATTTTGGAATAATTTCAAAGGATACGCACAGAACAAAGGGACGAGCCTGAGAATGAGAAAAACTTATCCTCAACACTGGTTTGATTTAAGTTTTGGTTGCTCTGATGCACGCATTGTCTTGACTATAAACACTCAGACGAATCTTTTAGCATGTGAGATATACATATCTGATTCAAAAGAGCTTTACAATAAATTATTCGAAAATAAGGATAAAATCGAAAAAGAATTAGGTGAAAAACTCGAATGGATGGAACTTCTTTTTAAAAAGGCAAGCAGAATAAAGCTTTCAAGAGAAGGAGATGTTAACGATTCTGAAAACTGGCCAAACTATTTTGATTGGTTTAAGACACAGGCAGAGAAGTTCCAGAAAGTATTTGGGAAATATGCTAAGAAGATGAAGGTTTGAAGAGACAGGATAGGAGAATATTTATAAAATTAGAATAATATATGTGATATCATGAATAAAAAATCACTTACAGAGGCAGATATTTGTAGGATGTTTATTACGCCTGCCATAAAGGATGCAGGCTGGGATCTAAAAAAACAAGTTAGAGAGCAAGTCACATTCACAAAAGGAAGAAAGATAATCGATGGAAAACTGATAAAGGAAGGTAAAAAGAAAAGAGCTGATTATATTCTTTATTACAAATCAAATTTACCAATTGCAGTTATAGAAGCAAAAGATGATTCTCATAGTGTTGGTTCTGGGATGCAACAAGCATTAGATTATGCTGATACTTTGGATTTACCTTTTATATATAGTTCTAATGGTAAGGCGTTTATTGAACACGATAAAACAGTATCTAAAGAAAAAGAGATTCCTCTTAGAAAATTTCCATCTCCGGATCAATTATGGCAAAGATATAAAGTTTGGAAAGGCCTTGATGAGGAAAAAGAGCGTATCAATACAATAGACTATTATTACGAGCAAGGAGGGAAAAAATCAAGATATTATCAGACAGTTGCGATTAATAGAACGATTGAAGCTATTACAAACGGTCAAGACAGATTACTTCTCGTTATGGCAACAGGAACAGGAAAAACCTTTGTTGCATTTCAGATAATATATAGGCTTTGGAAAGCAAAACAAAAGAAGAGAATATTATATTTGGCTGACAGAAATGTTTTGATTGACCAAACTATGGCTAATGACTTTAAATCATTTGGTTCTATAATGACCAAAATTAAGAACAGAAATACTGACAAATCTTATGAAATTTATATGGCGTTATATCAGGGGATTTCTGGAAATGAAGATTGGAAAAATATCTATAAACAGTTTTCTCCTGACTTTTTTGATTTAATTGTTGTGGATGAGTGCCATAGAGGAAGTGCAGCAGTGGATTCTGCATGGAGAGAAATCTTAGAATATTATTCAAGTGCTACACAAATTGGAATGACTGCAACACCAAAAGAAACCAAGAAAGTATCAAATATTGATTATTTTGGAAAACCAATCTATACATATTCTCTTAAAGAAGGTATTGAAGATGGTTTCTTAGCACCTTATAGGGTGATCCGTATTGATTTAGATAAAGATGAAGGTTGGCGTCCAACATACGGAAAGCTTGACAAATACGGAAACCTCATTCCAGACAGAATCTATAATATTAAAGATCACGATAGAACTATGGTTATTGATAAAAGAACAGCTATGGTTGCACAAAAGGTATCTCAATTCTTGAAAAATACTAACAGGTTTGATAAGACAATTATTTTCTGTGTTGATATTGATCATGCTGAGCGAATGAGAATGGCACTCGTCAATGAAAACCCAGATTTATTTTCCAAGAATCATAAATATATTATGCGAATAACTGGAGATAATCCTGAAGGAAAGAACCAACTTGATAATTTTATTGATCCAGCAACAAAATATCCTGTGATTGCTACGACTTCAAAGCTTATGACTACTGGTGTAGATGCTCAGACCTGTAAACTCATAGTTCTTG
>JAGLSB010000748.1 GCA_023135955.1 Bacteroidales bacterium
ACTAAACAACTAAACAACTAAACCACTAAACCACTAAACAACTCAACAACTAAACAACTAAACCACTCAACAACAAAACAAAACAAATATGAATTTTGAATTTACCGAAGAGCAATTAATGATTCAGCAGGCAGCTAGAGATTACGCCCAACGTGAACTCATTAAAGATGTAATCGAAAGAGATGATAATGCCATTTTCCCAACCGATCATGTGAAAAATCTTGCCGAATTGGGATTTATGGGAATGATGGTCGATCCTAAATATGATGGCGGTGGTATGGATACCGTTTCCTACGTTCTCGCCATGGAAGAAATATGTAAAGTGGATTCATCTGTTGGAGTAATTATATCTGTTAACAATTCACTCGTTTGCTGGGGTCTTGAGAAATATGGAACGGAAGAACAAAAGGAAAAATACCTGAAGCCTTTGGCAAGAGGTGAAATTTTGGGAGCCTTCCTTCTATCAGAACCTGAAGCAGGCTCAGACGCTACTATGCAAAGGACAACAGCAGAAGATAAGGGTGATCATTATCTAATAAATGGAACCAAAAACTGGATCACAAATGGAAATTCAGCTTCAGTGTATCTTGTAATGGCGCAGTCAAATAAGGAAGCCAGACACCGGGGAATAAATGCCTTTATTATTGAAAAAGACAGTGAAGGAATTAGCATTGGACCACATGAAAATAAAATGGGAATGCGTAGCTCTGATACGCATTCTGTAATGTTTACTGATGTTAAAGTTCCAAAAGAAAACCGAATCGGTGACGATGGCTTTGGATTTAAGTTTGCTATGGGAACACTCGATGGAGGAAGAATTGGGATCGCCGCTCAAGCTCTTGGAATAGCTGCAGGAGCACTTGAACTTTCAGTAAAATATGCCAAAGAACGAAAAGCTTTTGGTACTGAAATAGCTAATCACCAGGCTATTTCCTTTATGTTGGCCGATATGGCCACTCAAACCGAAGCTGCCAGATACTTCTGCCTTAAATCAGCATGGTTAAAAGATCAGGGAAAAGCCTATGGAACATCGAGCGCAATGGCTAAAGTTCATACTTCCGAAACAGCAATGTGGGTAACAACAAAGGCTGTACAGATACATGGCGGATACGGATATGTTAAGGAGTACCACGTTGAAAGACTAATGCGTGATGCAAAGCTGACCGAAATTTATGAGGGAACATCAGAGATTCAAAGAATTGTTATTTCAAGAGCTCTTTTGAAGGATTGACAGGAGTTAAATCGGATTTATAGTGATTCTTAATAAATATACTTCTTGTATAAAATTAAATTTAAAATATGAACATATTGGTATGTATAAGCAGTGTACCTGATACTACGACTAAAATCAGGTTCTCGAAAGATAATTCGACACTGGAAACGACAGATATTCAGTGGATAATCAATCCGTGGGATGAACTCGCACTAACCAGAGCTCTGGAACTAAAAGACTCAGGAGCTTGTGAATCAGTTTCAATAGTAAATGTAGGTAATTCAGCAACAGAACCTGTAATTAGAAAAGCATTGGCAATTGGAGCAGATGCTGCTATCAGGATAAATGCGGAGGCACTTGATGCTATTTCTGTAGCAAATCAGATAGCCACTGTGATTAAAGTCGAATCTTATGA
>JAGLSB010000749.1 GCA_023135955.1 Bacteroidales bacterium
ATTGTCTTTCAGCTTAGAAAAAAAATTATTTGATAATGGTGCCACTGTAGTCTTATTGGATGGAAGTTCGGTGCGATTTGGATTAAACCGCGAACTAGATTTTTCTCCTGTCGATCGTGCTGAAAATCTGCGTCGTGTAGCACACATTTGTAAATTATTAAACGACCAGGGAATTATAACTATCTGCTCATTTATTTCCAGAAATGACTCGTTACGAAAACAAATTGGAGAGATTATTGGAGTAGAACGTTTCCATTTGTTTTTCATGGATGCATCAATAGATTACTGCAAAAACAATAGACCTGAGTTGTATGATTTATTTAAGAAAGGGAAAACTCAAAATTTACCGGGGATCGATTTGGAATATGAAAAACCAAGCGAAGCAAAATTAGTTTTTAAACCGGAAGAGAATGAACAGAATATAGATAAAGTTTTGGATTATTTGGCTGCAAATAAAGTGTTTCCTATTCATTAACGCTAAAATGAAAATCATAAAAATATTACAAGTTGTTTTCATTGAAAGTATTTAGAAACAGAACATTTGAAAGAATTTAGAATGCATGAATATTACACATATTAGATTGTTCAAGTGTATTTGCATCATAATAAAATGAGCCAAGCACAGAAAGAAATAATTGTATATTAGAATAAGACAAAAAATTTCATTTTTTTACTTTTTATTTTAAAATATGGATTGATAATCTATAGTAGTTTATTTCATTGTTTTTTAGAATTATGATATATCAATTAGTTAAATGTTAGGGATTTTAAAAACAGATTAGAAAATGGATAAAGAAAATTTGAGTGTAACCATGATTGGACTTGGATACATAGGGTTACCTACTTCAGTTCTTATCGCCAGTAAAGGGATAAGAGTTAATGGAATGGATATTAATAAAGAAGTAGTTTCTTCTTTAAATCATGGAAAGATACATATTGTTGAACCTGATCTCCAATCAGAATTTTCAAATGTTTTAAAAAAAGACTATTTCAGGGCTTCTTCGATTGTTGAAGATGGAGACGTGTATTTAATCGTGGTTCCAACTCCTTTTAAAGGAAATCATGAACCGGATATTTCATTTGTTGAAAAAGCTACGAATTCAGTTTTAGATAAGCTAAAAAGTGGTGATTTATTTATTATTGAATCTACTTCACCTGTTGGAACAACGGAGAAGATGGCTAAATTTATTTTTTCTAAAAGGCCAGATTTAGTAGATAACTTGTTCATTGCATATTGCCCAGAAAGAGTACTGCCAGGCAATGTAATGTATGAACTTGTTAATAATGACAGGGTTATTGGGGGGGTCGATCAGGTGTCAACGAATAAAGCATGTGAATTTTACTCAATGTTTATAGAAGGAGAATTACATAGGACCACAGCACGAACAGCTGAAATGTGTAAACTTACGGAAAATGCCTCTCGTGATGTACAGATAGCATTTGCAAATGAATTATCTTTGATATGTGATAAAGCTGATATAAATGTTTGGGAATTGATAGACTTGGCTAATAAACATCCGCGAGTAAACATTCTACAACCAGGTGCAGGTGTTGGTGGACATTGTATTGCTGTAGATCCTTATTTTATAGCATCTGAGTTTCCAAAGGAATCTCAGTTAATTGCGAAAGCTCGGGAAATAAATAATTATAAATCTTTTTGGGTAGCTGAAAAGATTGGAAATGAAATACTTAAATTTAAATTAGAAAATGGTATAGATCCAAAAGTGGCCTTAATGGGATTGGCTTTTAAACCAAATATTGATGATTTAAGGGAATCTCCTGCTAAATATATAACGCAAAAAGTAATGCAATCTCAAAACGATATTGAAATCTTGGTAGTAGAACCAAATATCAATGATCATCATGTCTATAAACTATCGAGTTATCAAATTGCTTATGAAACTGCCGATATTGTTGCTTTTCTTGTGAATCATAAAGAATTTTCAAATTTAAAGTATAATCCTAAAAAAATTATTCTCGACTTTTGTGGAGTAAATAAAAAATGATTAAATGAAGAAAGTATTAATAGTTTTTGGTACTCGACCTGAGGCAATTAAAATGGCTCCGGTTGTTAAGGAATTTAAGAAAAATGCAGATGAATTTGAAACAATTGTTTGTGTTACAGCACAGCATAGAGAGATGTTGGATCAAGTCCTAAAAATATTTGAAATAAAACCTGATTACGATCTTAATTTAATGAGAAAAGGGCAGGATTTATATGATATTACAAGTCGAGTATTGTTGGACATGAGGAAGGTGTTAGATGAGACTAAGCCTGATCTGGTTTTTGTTCATGGTGATACAACTACTTCAATGGCTACAACTTTGGCTGCTTATTATAAACAGATTCCTGTTGCTCATGTTGAGGCCGGTTTAAGAACTCATAATATATATTCACCATGGCCAGAAGAGATAAATAGACAGATTACAGGTAGGATATGTAAATACAATTTTGCTCCTACAGAAAAATCAAAGAAAAATCTTTTAAAGGAAAATGTTTCTGAAGATAAAATAGTTGTTACTGGAAACACAGTTATTGATGCTATGTATTTTGTCCTAAATAAAATTGAATCAAATCAAGACTTAGAGAAGAATTTGCTTTTTTCCATAAGCAAATTAGGCTATTCAATCACTGAAAGTCGAAAATTTGTGCTTGTAACCGGACATAGAAGGGAAAACTTTGGCCAGGGATTTATAAATATATGTGAAGCTTTAAAAGAAATTGCACTAATAAATCCATTATTAGATATTGTATATCCAGTTCATTTAAATCCAAATGTTCAGGAACCAGTAAATAGAATTTTGGGAGGAATAGAAAACATTTATCTAATCGATCCAATGGATTACTTGTCTTTTGTTTATTTAATGTCTCGTTCCTATATTGTTCTTACGGATTCTGGGGGAATACAAGAAGAGGCCCCAAGTTTAGGAAAGCCTGTTCTGGTTATGAGAGATACAACCGAAAGACCAGAATCAATTGAAGCGGGAACTGTTATACTTGTTGGTACTGATAAAGATGTAATAGTTAATGAAGTGACCAAATTAATTAAAACCAATAGCCTATATATTTCTATGTCAAAAGCTCATAATCCATATGGAGATGGAAAGGCCTGTATAAGAATATTAGATCATGTTTTCGAATATTTTTTTTAATCATTATTATATGAAATTTGACAACCATTGTCTTTAGAAAAAAAGGATATTAAAAAAAAGTTGATTTCAAAGTCAATAGGAGTTATAGCTATCCAATTTGGAAATGCGATTCTTGGAATTTTACTGAGTATAGTACTTGCTAGATACTTAGGAGCCTATTCATATGGTCATTATGCCTATATTTTTGCCTTGATAAGTGTCATATCAATTCCTACGCAATTAGGTCTGCCAAATTTATTAGTAAGATACATTTCACAATATCATTCAGAAAAAGATTTTTCTAAAATTCGGGGGATTATTAGTTGGACAAATTTAGTAGTGTTTTTTTTATCTCTGATAATAATAATAATCACATATGTTATAATTCATTTTAATAAATCTATGGTAAATGAGAGGTCAGAGGCTTTTAAATGGGGTATATTATTAGTCCCGTTTTTTTCTCTAAGTGCTCTGAGGGGGGCTTCATTGAGAGGGCTACGGTTTGTAGTATTAGGCAAGTTACCTGAAATGATAATTAAACCTGTAATTTTCATATTGTTCATAATAATTTTTTTTAAATTTTTTGAAAATGATTTTATTTCAAAACATGCAATGATACTACATGTTTTGGCAGCACTTATAACATTTATGATTGGGAGTATTATTTTATTAAAAAACACACCAAAAATTGTTTATAAAAAAAAGGCTGAATATGAAATCAAAAAGTGGATAACTGTTGCATTACCTTTTTTATTGACAGGGGGTGTTTTGGTAATAAATAATAGAATTGCTATTTTAATGCTTGGATGGATGGCCTCACCAAAAGAAGTAGGTATTTATGAAATCGCAGTTAAAGGTTCCTCACTTGTTGCATTTAGTTTATTAGCTGTAAATGCAATGCTAGCTCCATATTATTCAAAGTATTATACTGAAAATAAAAATACTTTACTGCAATCTATATCTCGATGGGGTGTGGTTGTTAGCTTAGTAGTTTCAATACCATTAGCATTAGTATTGATTTTTTTTGGTAGGCAAATATTGTTAAATTTTTATGGTGTTGAGTATTTAGCAGGGTATAAATCTTTAGTTTTGCTAGTGCTGGGACAGCTTATTAATGTATCTGCTGGATCTGTTGGACTTTTATTGAATATGACAAAATATGAAAAATTAGTACTTAAAGGGATTGCTGTATCAACAGTAATTAATATCGCATTAAATATATTTTTTATTCCAAAATTTGGAATAGA
>JAGLSB010000075.1 GCA_023135955.1 Bacteroidales bacterium
TGCACCACTACCTGCTTCAAGATAACATAACTTTAATCCAAGTAATTCACCTGCAATAGCAGTTGCTACGGCAATCTCAGGTTTGTCTGAGGGAATAGGGGATGTATTACTCATATATTCGACTGAAGATTGTATTCCATTTTCAATAAGGATATAGGCTGTAGGATATACTTCAATGTCACATTTTTTTATTTCTGGTGCTGCCAGAACATGATGTCCAATAAGGAATTCAGGATTTCTTCCTGAAATTAAGGATAAAAACAGGATTCCATCCGCAAGCTCACTTACTTGAAGCAGATTTCCCGGAAACAAAATCACTGGTAGTTCAGAATACCTCCTGATAATTTTAATACTGTCTTCAATTGAACTGAATATAAGACTCCCACCAACCAGAAAAAAATCAATTTTCGCAATATTGGATTTCTCAACAACCTTTTTTAATGATGCTTCATTATAGCTATCAGGGTCTATTAAAATAGCCACCCCCTTTTTTCCTGAATGGAAGCTGTATATATCTTTGTTATTGCCCATTATTTACATGTCCAAACAATAGAATAATCTTTATATTTTAAATATTTTATCCAAAAATCTTCGACTCCGTAACTATTCAACACACGACCTTTAATTATCCCTTCATCATCCGGATCAAATGGAAAGATAGTAAGATTTTCTTTGAAATTAATATCCTGCTTATCACAGATCTTATATAAAGCTTCTTTAGCACACCAATGAATGTATAGATGATAGCGTCGCAGGGCAGGATCAGTCGTGATAATTTCCTGATGATTAATAAATTTGTCCTGAAGTGTACTGATTTTGTGAGACATTAATTCAAGGTCTATTCCAACTCTTTTTACTTTACTGAGAAAAATTGCGGTTAGTTTATGTGAATGGGAGATACTTATATTATATGTAGTTCCCTTAAGGAATGGTTTATTATCTGAATTATAGATAATTCTGGACTTTCTTTCCAGAAGATTATTGATTAAATTTCTAACGCTGAGCCATTCAAGCTTCCTTCCTTCACTTTTAAAACTATTCAATTTTATAAACTCAGCTTCGTCAAGATCCAGATTCGAAAGCAAAGAATCATAATCCTCATTTATCTCCCAGATACCTATCAGGCACTTATCACTTATCGATTCTTTTAGAACAATTCCCATAATAAATAATTAGCATTCTTTTGCCAGCCAGAAGTCAAATTTATATATTTCTTTTTAGAGATGCTCTTAAGCATAATAAAATTGTTATTTTCCATATACTAATTCCATTGAAAACTATGGATAAATTCTTCAAGATCCAGTCTTATGAAACTAACAATTGGTGCCAGCGAATCTTTTTCAGGAGTACTATTAAAATATAAAGAACCTCTCATGAAATGTTGGCTACTGTCAGTAAGGAAAAATTGTAGTGAAGAAGCAGTATTCCCTTTAAGATCGTATATGATTCCAAATATTTTTTTCTCAGGAATATAAATCAAGCTTTCGTCAATAGATTCTGCCATTATTGTATGCTTATATACCAGATTCCTACTGTCTTCAATAAAAATATTTACATTTTCATTTACCTCTTTATAACTAAGGTATATGGTACCATCGAAAGAAGGAAAGATAATATTATACCACCAGGGTTCAGCATTTATCGAAGAGTCAGGGATAACTTTTGCATATTCAGGATAGGAAAATGAAAAGGGTGCACCAGCATCAAATCGCACATATTTTTTCTCAGGATATTCTATTTTCATATATCCTCTGGGTTTAGGAGTGTAATCCTGCCTGCACGAAAAAAGCAAGAGAATTGGGAATAAGAATAATATGAGATATATCTTTTTCACTACTTAGTTAATACTTAGCCTTAGTTTATTAATTTTTCTTTTATCGACAGAAGTAATAGTAAAGCTAAAATTGCCGATTTTAACGACATCATTTAATGAAGGAATATCTCCTGTAACCTCTAGAATTAATCCTCCAATTGTATCGGAATCGCCTCTCTCTTTTTCAAAAATATCTTCCTGAATCATTAAGGTCTTATAAAAATCATTAAGCAGAACTTTTGCGTCGAAAATATAGTTTTTGTCATCAATCTTGGTATATAATTCTTCTATCTCATCCGATTCATCGGTGATTTCTCCAACAATTTCTTCCAAAATATCCTCAAGCGTGACTATTCCTTCGGTTCCCCCATATTCATCCACAACGATTGCAAAATGTATTTTTTTCTCACGGAATTCCTGTAGCAGAACATTTATTTTCTTAGCTCCGGGAACAAAATAGCTTGGTCGAACAAGACTTTGCCATTTAAAATCATTCTTTTCTTCAATATAAGGAAGTAAATCTTTTACATACAAAGTTCCCTTAACATTGTCGAAGGTTTCTGAATATACAGGAATCCTGCTATGTCCTGACTCATTAATTATTTCAATTAAAGCACTCAGTTTTTCATTGATATCAACAGCAACTATATCCAGTCTGGGTTTCATTATATCATTCACCTCAATATTGGTGAATTTAACAATGCTTTTCAATATCTTCTTTTCTTCATGCACAACTCCGGTTGTTAGATCGATAGCATCGGATAAATCTCCCATAGAAAGATTTGATTTTTTTGAGCGAAGTCTTTTGTTCACAAAAGATGTAGAATTGATAAGGATTGTGCTTAGAGGGGTAAAAAATTTACCGAGGATAAATAGAGGTGCAGACATAAACAATGAAAATTTCAATGCATATTGATTTGCATAGAGCTTAGGGATAATCTCAGCAAATAACAAAAGTAAAAATGTAACTGTCACTACCTGAATTAAAAAAGCCCAGAATGGTTCTTTATTAAAATTGAACAAAGAAGCGGTTATGAAAGTAGAAATAATTACAATAGCTACATTTATAAAGTTGTTGGATATTAGTATTGTTGCGAGTAACTTTTCGGGATTCTTCAGGAGTTTACTAACACGCTTTGATCGCTTGCCTTCCATTTCCTGAATTTTATCAAGCTGACTAGGGCTTAAGGAGTAATAAGCTACTTCTGAGCCGGAAACAAGAGCAGAAACCATTAATAATAGTAGAACTATTATCATACTGATTATAATTCCACTACTGAGCGGGTTAAGTTGAATACTCAGAATTAAGCTTAATACAAAATAATGCGATTCAGGCTCCAAAGTTTATTCATTAAATTTTGACTAGAAAGGAAGATCGTCGCTTTCGGTGGAAGATTCTGTCAGATCACTTAGTGGGTCAGAATCAGATGAATTTTGAGTAGTTGTAGCCTGGTTTTCTGCAGATGAATTTGCTTGAGGGGCATCTGGTTTTTTTTGAACTTCAGTTTCAGTGTCTTTAGTATACTCAGTCGAATTACTGTCAGATTTTCTGCCAAGCATTTGTAAAACATCACCCACAATTTCAGTCATATAACGGGTAGTCCCATCTTTTTCATAAGATCTGGTTCTAATCCTTCCTTCAATATACAGTTGAGATCCTTTTTTGACGTATTTTTCTGCAATCTCAGCCAAACCTCTCCATAATACAATATTGTGCCACTCAGTATTTGTGATCTTCTCCCCATTTTTATTTCGGTATACTTCTGATGTTGCTAATGAAAAATTTGTTACTGCAGCGCCACCTTCAAGATATCTTGTTTCAGGATCTCTCCCTACATTTCCAACTAAAATCACTTTATTTACTGACATGATATATTAATTTAAGATGTAAAGATAAGAAATCTGTATTGGAAATAATACAGACTTTAATATTTTTAAGTTACTATTAGAAATGAATCTCAGTTTAGTGATACAATCTTTCTAAAATTCTCTGTGAAACCCCATTTTTATATGGATTCTGCATCTCTCCACAGGTCAACTTGCGGTAGTTAAAGATATACCCCAATTGTAAATAATTTACTATTAACCATGTACTTGAATTAGGGAAATTTAAAAATAATTCAAAAATAATGGGTTAGTATTTTATTAATCGGGATAAATCAATTATATTTGCAACTCAAAAGAAAAAATTAATTGTAATTCATTGATAATTAAAGTGTTTTAAAATGACTAAAGCAGATATTGTAAACGAGATTTCCAAGAACACTGGAATCGAAAAAGTAACTGTTCAGAAAACTGTAGAAGCTTTCATGGAATCCATAAAAGATTCATTAAGTAAGAACAGAAATGTATACCTAAGAGGTTTTGGAAGCTTCATCATTAAGAAAAGAGCCCAAAAAACCGCTAGAAATATTTCCAAAAATACAACTATTATTATTCCTGAGCACTTTATTCCGTCATTTAAGCCTGCTAAAACTTTTGTTAGCAAGGTTAAGTCGAATGTAAAATAGTTAAAAATAGAAAATTATGCCAAGCGGTAAGAAGAGAAAAAGGCACAAGATGTCAACCCATAAGCGTAAAAAACGTTTAAGAAAAAACAGACATAAGAAGAGGAAATAATTTTCTGTTTCTGAAATTCTTTATGTAAACCTAAAGGTCCATTCGGGTCTTTAGGTTTATTGTGTTTTATGGTTTGTTCATAGTAACAAAGAAATAAAAATATTGAAGTGAGCAATGATTTGGTTATAGATGCGTCGCCGCGAGAGATTTCCATTGCCCTCCTGGAGAACAAAAAGTTAATTGGACTTAATAAGGAAAAGACTGATATTCAGTTTTCCGTAGGGGATATTTATCTCGCGAAAGTCAAAAAGATAATGCCTGGGTTGAATGCAGCCTTTGTTGATGTTGGATATGAGAAAGATGCGTTCTTACATTACCTTGACTTGGGCCCTCAATTCAATTCTCTTAATAAATATATGAATCTGGCAATTTCTAGAAAAGGGAAATTAATTCCTTTTTCAAAGTTCAGACGTGAGGTTGATATAAACAAAGAAGGAAAAATAAATCAGATTGTTTCAACGGGTCAGCCAGTAATTGTACAGATTGCCAAAGAACCAATTTCAACTAAAGGTCCTAGATTAGGATCTGAAGTTTCTATTCCCGGTCGGAATATAGTTCTGATCCCTTTTGCAGATAAGATCTCCATTTCATCAAAAATTACTTCCCAGGAGGAAAAAGACAGATTGAGAAATCTGATTACTAGTATAAAGCCTAAAAATTATGGTGTAATCATTCGGACTGCGGCAGAAGGAAAGAGGGTTGCGGAACTTGATTCAGAAATGAGAATGCTGGTAAATAAATGGGAAAGTTCATTTGAAAAAATTAAAGGCGGGAAAACTCCACGTTTAATGTTAGGGGAGCTGAATCGTGCTACTGCCATTCTTAGAGATGTGCTAAATGGTCAGTTCGAC
Source organism: Bacteroidales bacterium (assembly GCA_023135955.1). Lineage (GTDB taxonomy): Bacteria > Bacteroidota > Bacteroidia > Bacteroidales > JAGLSB01. Next base: position 5,284 of record JAGLSB010000075.1, read on the forward strand.
GGAATATCAGTTAATGAACCAACTGTTTTTCACGAAATAAAGCAGTTTATTGAAGAGATTGCTCCTGAAAAAACTAAAATTGTTAAGCTTTACAAAGATGAGCAGCCAATATTTGAAAAATTCGGGATCGAAAAACAGATAAAATCTCTTTTTGGAAAAACCGTTTCATTCAAAAGTGGGGCTTATTTAATTATTGAGCATACAGAAGCACTTCATGTTATTGATGTTAACTCTGGAAATCGATCCAAATCTAATTCTACTCAGGAAACAAATGCACTTGAGGTAAACCTTGCAGCTGCAGATGAGATTGCGCGTCAATTACGGCTCAGAGATATGGGAGGAATCATAGTTGTTGATTTTATTGATATGCATTCTAGTGAGCATAGACAGATGCTTTACGATAGGATGAAGGAAGGCATGGCAAACGATAGAACAAAAAATCATATACTTCCCCTTAGTAAATTTGGGCTCATGCAAATTACCAGGCAAAGAGTCAGACCGGAAATGCACATTGAAACAACGGAAGCTTGTCCATCCTGTCTTGGAACAGGAAAAGTTGAGTCTACAGTGCTTCATACAGAAATAATCGAACAGCAACTGAGTAAAATTCAGGAAAAATATAAACTTAAGTTTGTTTCCTTACGAGTACATCCATTTATTGCTGCATATATCAATAAGGGATGGTTAAAATCTCTACAAAAAGAATGGTCTAAAAAACTTGGACTAAAAATAAAGGTGAACGCAGCTGCTTCTGTTAATCTCCTCGATTTCAAAATATTTGATAAGAATGGAGATGAATTGGTAATCGATTAATTAAGTACTTCAACTTAATCTGTAATAGCTATAACTTATTTAGTGAATTGAATATTATAAACCAGGATTTATAATAAATAACTAATAAGATCAGAGAACTTTTTCTGATCTTTTTTGTATTATATACATTGTCGTTAATTATCTATAGATGTAAATATTTAGTTATATTTGCAGCAAAATTTAAAGAAAGAAATCAAATAGAAAATGAAAAAATATTATGCACTAATAGTTTTTATCGCAGCAAATTATTTTAGCTTAAATGCTCAATTTCCTATGGCAGATATGGATCCGGTTTCATGGTCATTTACGAAAACTGATCTGGGAGATGGCTTGTATGAACTAAATATATCAGCGAAAATTGAAGATCCATGGCATATGTATGCAAAAGATCAATTACAGGCAGGCCCTATCCCGACTTCAATAATCTTCGAGGAAAATGAAAATGTCGGGTTTGTTGGTCAGCTAACCGAATTGGTGCCGGCTAAAATTAAGTTTGATGAAGGCTTCCAGTTTGATGTTGGGACTTATTATGAATTAGCAGAATTTTCCATTAAAGCAAAAGTTAATAGTGCTGAGGAAATAAGACTGAAGGGGAATATTGAATATCAGTGTTGTGACGATGAAGTCTGTTTACCTCCTTTCTCCAAAGAGTTTTCATTTCGATTAAAAGGAATTGCAATTGAAAGTATTAGTGAAAAGACTCAAGTTCAGAGTGAATTAGTTGAAGTTGAAAAAATAGTTGTAGAAGAGCAAAATGAATTAGTAGAACAGGATGAATCTCAAACACAAACTTCAGAAGTTTTGTCAAAGGAACAAAATGAGACTAATGTAATTTTGGACGATGGAAGAGAAAAGAAATCAGACCGCTCACTAATTGGATTTTTCCTGATAACTTTTATTCTTGGATTGGCAGCAATACTTACACCATGTGTTTATCCAATGATTCCGATGACGATTTCCTTTTTTATGAGAGGAGAACAGAAAAAGAGTAAAGTCGTAATGAAGGGATTGGTTTTTGGTTTTTCCATGATATTAGTATATACCGGACTAGGTGTTCTTGTAGCACTTACAGGTATGGATGCGAATTTCGGTAATGTGATAAGTACTCATTGGATTCCTAACATTATCTTTTTTGTATTGTTTATGATATTTGCTGCGTCATTCCTCGGTATGTTTGAAATAATAATGCCATCAGGCCTCGTTAATAAAGTAGATAAGCAGGCTGAAAGGGGAGGCCTGATCGGACCTTTTTTTATGGGAATAACTACTGTTCTGGTTTCATTTTCATGTACAGGTCCTATTGTAGGCTCGCTACTTACTGAAGCTGCTGGTGGCGATGCAATGAAGCCAATTTTGGGAATGTTCTTCTTTTCATTAGCATTTGCCTTGCCTTTTACTTTGCTTGCAATTTTTCCTTCTATGTTGAAGGGCCTTCCAAAATCCGGAGGTTGGATGAATACTGTAAAAGCGGTACTGGGTTTCATGATGCTTGCCTTTGGTATGAAATTCCTCAGCTCTATGGATCAATCATACCACCTTGGAATATTTACAAGGGAGATATATTTAGCCATATGGTTTGTTATAGCTGTAATTATGGGTTTCTACCTTTTGGGAAAGATAAAGTTCGCACATGATAGTGATCTGCCTTATATTTCAGTTCCGCGATTGCTTTTTGCCATGGCTTCTTTTGTATTTGCTATTTATGTTTTCACCGGGATCTTCGGTAATGATCTGAAATCAATTTCATCAATGATTCCTCCAAAATCATCACAGAATTTTACAATAGGTAGTAATGAAGGGAATTCCACAGATGCTGTTACGGAACAGTCTGCAACATATGCAGGTCCGGGACGTTTCGATGATCTATTTCATTTACCTTATGGATTGAAAGGTTACTTTTATTATGAAGATGGAATAGCAGCTGCAAAGAAATTAAATAAGCCTGTTTTTCTAGATTTCACAGGACATTCATGCAGTAATTGTAAACAAATGGAGAGTCAGGTATGGTCAGACCCACGGGTTTTACAAAGACTCAGGGAAGAATACGTAGTGATATCATTATATACTGACGATAAAACCAAATTACCCGAAGAGGAATGGATTACAACTCAGGAAGGTAAAGTTCTTAAGACAATTGGTGAGATGAATGTCTTTTTGGAACTTCAAAAATTTAAGACATTTGCTACTCCCTGGTATGTATTAATGGATGCAGATGAAAATCTGTTGACAGAACCTATTGGGAAAGAATTAAATATTGAGAAATATCTTGCCTTCCTTAATGAAGGTTTAGAAAAATAATTATTGTAGGGACGAGGCATGCCGCGTCCCTATAACAATTTTCAATAATTAAAATTTACCGAATTTGAACGTCATTCCGCCGCTTATTCCATTTAGTGCAGATGTGGATGTATTTATTAGGTTTATATCTGAAGTAATGCGGTAACTTATTCCAAAGGCTAAACGGAAAAACTTAAGCACATTTAATTCAAGATCTATACCGGGTTCGAATATTAAATAGTTATTGTAATCTTCAATCCAGGACTCCTGGTTTCCCCAGGGGTCACTTGTCCACTGAGTTTGAGTATAGGCAATTCCACCTACACCTGCCACAACGGGAAAAGACAGGTGAACTGGAAATCTACCCAAAAGAATAGGCTCAATTAGAATTCCACCGTAACCACCGGTTAAATTTACATCTGAATCCAAACTTGAATTATATGCAAAGGCATTCATAAATCCTGACCCTGCAAATCCTATTGCAAGTCCATGTCCTATAATCCATGCACCTCTTGCACTGGTCATAACAGCATCTTTGTTATCTATTAATGAATATCCTACACCAAATCCGCCATATCCACCACTATTAATTTTGTTACGCCCAAATAAGGTGTTTATTTCAGATTTCTGTTGTCTTTTACTATTATCCTCTTCCTGTCCAAATAAACATAAGGCGAATGAGAATATAATAATTATGCTTAGTAATTTTTTCATTTTAATAAATTGTTGGTTTTTAAAAACGATACTTTATTGTAAATGAAGTATCCCAAATACTCATATTAAAGAACTGATAAACAGATAGCTCAAAGAAAGGCTTATAATCGATACCGAAAATCAAAGGATAACTATTGAGATGATATTCTATTGCTGCGTATGCATCTATTCCAATTACTGGTGAGAAAATCTTTTGAGAGTAATAATTTTCATATCCAAGACTTGAATATTTGTCTGTAAAAAAGAATCCTGCATGCCCCCCCATCCCATATAGAAAATGAAAATTATAACCAATATCAATAATACTTTCTTGTTCGTGAAGTTGACGCAGAAGAGTAACTTGCATACCTGATTTTCTGAAACTTAAGATACTCTCATAAGATAGATATTCATTTATGTAATGTCTGTATGTAAACCCAGAAGTTTGTCCGCCACGTAAGCCTCCCTCCCTTAATATATTCTGACCGAGGACCGAAGATGTAAGTAGAAAGCTTAATATTATAATTGAGAAGAGATTTTTCATATCTTGGATTTTAATTGTATTCACGAATATTTCCAGAACCGGTAATATCTCCGATAATCTCGGGACTACCCTTATAGTAGAGATTACCACTTCCCGATATACTATAATCGAGTAAGTTTGTTACTGTAGTGTATATATTTCCAGAACCGGGAATGCTAGCATAGCATTTCTCTGTTATAAGATCAATTCCTTTTATTAACCCGGAACCTGAGAGAGTGTATTCACTAATAGTTGCATAGCCACCAACCTCTATTTCACCCGAGCCAGGCAGGCTTGCAATTAAATAATTAACATCCAGACCCAAACAGGATATTTTCCCTGAACCTGGGAGTACAACTTCAAAATCTTCCCCTACTACATTGTCACAGTAAATTACTCCGCTACCACTAAGTTTTAGTTTCTCAATATTTATGGCATCTACATAAATAATAATAGCTTCTCTTGACCGGATACAACGTGCACTTTTTGTTTCAAGTACAAGAGTATTCCCTTGAATACTTGTTTCAATATAAGGGAGTAGGTTTTCATCCGTTTCAATCCATATTCCGGTTTGGCTGGAGAGTTTAACTTCCACAACAAAACTACCTGATGAAACAATTTCTTCAAAATCACCTATAGATCTCTCTTCAGATACAATTCTTCCATTGCCTTCTACGCATCCCCATGAAATATCTACGCAGGAGCCTAAAAATGTGAAAAGGAATAAGATTATAAATGGGGTTATTTTATTTCTTTTTTTCATAATTATAATTTCTGATTTTTATCTTGCAATTATATTAATAAAACATTTCTCAAGTGCCTGAACTTTAATAGTTGGCAAGTTTTCTCCCTCAGCAGTAGAAAAGAAGGAATGTAATTGTTCATCAGACCGGTTTACTGTAGTAAGGCCCGTTTCAGCTTCATCACCGGGGAAACTGATAAAGGCATCATCTTTATAGTAAATGTCTGCCTGATAAAGTGCATCTTTATCGATATAAAGATTCAGATCTGCATAATCTGAAACCAAGTCAATTTTGCAAAAATTAACAGGCAGGTGGTCAAGGATAAGATCACCAAATTTTAAATTCAAATCCAGGCTACAAATTATCTTTTCAATCCAGATTTGAGAGAAATCCGTTCTGCCTTGCATATTATAAACATCTGAAAGGAAATATTTATCTCTTCTGCTGTTGATTTTCAGCAGGTCCACTTCATCAATATGAATTGAGGAAGACTTGCTGATAGTTTGCAATTTCTCTGCTTGTTTTAGGTTCAAATCAGAGTATGAGAGAGAAATTACGGCATCGGTCAGATGATTAATAATTGCATTCCCAAAATTCAATTCGATATTTGATTCACCACTAATACTATTTATTTTCATATCCCCGTTCGAAAGATTTATATCTATTTCACCCCTTAAGTCATCGATGTATATATCCCCAAATTTATTAATGATAGACAGATTGACAGATTCAGGACAATAGATATTATAATTTACTTCAATTGTATTTTTTCCTGGGATAAGAGTTTCGGAGAGACTTCTTAACTCTGCAAATATCTGATTTCCGTTTCCTCCAAAATTGCTAATAGCTGTTACATAATATTTTGAAGATGTGAAATCAAAACGAATATTATTTTTTAATTTTTTTAATTTTTCCTTGCTATTTGAATTGACTTTTAGATCGATAACGAATTTTACGGAATCTTTTTTCCATGTCAGCACATGTACTTTTCCATATTTATTATTTACTTCAATTGTAGTCTGAGCATTTACAGGGAATGTTTTTTCAGTAATTTCTCTGTCTGAGAAATCCTGAGACTTTAATATCCCCGGAATGAACGCTAGCAGTATTACACTAAATATTATATTTTTCATTTTCATCTTGTATTTTATCTGGTGAGATATCCGTAAGCATATCCTCGAGAATTTTAATTTTCAGACGATAATTCTGAATCATTGCCTCAATAACCTGATCATTTGCAATATTATCTTTTAAATCATCCTTTAGTGAGGAATAAATACTATCTAATTCAGAAAAATCCAGATGAACCTCAGCCTCAAGCCCTGGAAACTTAGTAAGAAAAGGCTGCAGCTCATCCATTTTCAGATTCACTAGATTATTATAATAAAATTCCGTTTCTTGCAGTTCAGGGATTAGTTTGTAGATATCATTATCCCTGGTATTTGCGATATTATTCTCTCTAATATCCATAAACTCATGAAAGGCATACGAAGCAGTGAAAATTAGTATTGCAGCCGCAACACGATAGAGTGCTCTAATGATCTTGCGACTTTTTATTGGTCGCAATTTATTGTCAGACTTGAGTTTGCCCCAGACCTTCTTTTCTGGAATGAAAAGGTCAAATTCAGCCCTGTTTTCTTTTATAAACTCTTCTAATTTATCTTTCGTCATGAGCTTGTATTTAAAATTTCTTTAATTTTTCTTCTGGCCTTCATATATTGAGTTTTTGAAGTGGATTCTGATATTTTCAGGATTTCAGAAATCTCAGTATGATCATAACCCTCTAAGAGATAAAGACAAAATACTATTCTGTATCCGTCTGGTAGTTTCTGTATTGCATTGTGAACATTCTTTACTTGTAGCTCTATTTCTTCAATGTCAGGTTCTTTCTCTTCTTCAATTTCATGATCGATATCATCTGAATAAGTCAGAGCATTTTGTCGTCCTTTTATTTTATTTATACAAGTATTAACGACTATTCTTTTAACCCATGCTCCAAATGCTGAATCATATCTGAATGAATCCAATTTATCAAAGACCTCTGTAAAAGCTTCTTGCAATGCATCTTCAGCTTCCTCTTTTATTGCCAACATCCGCATGCAAATGTTAAACATTGCTTTAGCGTATAGAGAATACAGCTTAGATTGGGCCTTACCATTTCCGGCTTTACTCAATTCAATAATTTCCTTGTGGATATCGGTATACGCCTTTTGCAACATAATCTCATTTACATTAATCAAAGACAAGACATTTTTTTCAGGGTTGCCTGAAATAAAAGAAAATTACGATAAAATTTATGAAAGACTTGTGAGAATCGGTAAAAGAATAATCAAAAATCAATAAATGATTAAGCTAAATAGCGAAATATCACCTTCTTGACAGCTATTGGGAATTAGTAATAAGCAGTTAGCGGTTAGTGGTTAGCAATTAGCTGTTGGTGGTTAGCAACTCTTCGACCC
>JAGLSB010000750.1 GCA_023135955.1 Bacteroidales bacterium
AAAATTATTATTAAAGGATCTCAAAAAAATGGCATTACTGAAATGGAAATGCAAATCGAATTGGAATGGATTATTCCAAAGGAACCGGAAGAGAAGACTTTTGCTTTGCAAGTATATATTGATGATTCTGATAAGAAAAGAGAAACCGAAAAAAACAGGCTTACCTGGTTTAACAACAATTATAGTAGCGAAATTTCTCTGACATATTTCCCGGTTAAATTATGCCAGAATAAAGAATTCTTTCCAGAATCTACTTCAAGAGTAAAGATTATTGATGACGAAAAACTTATCCTGAAAACATTTGGAATGAGTCAGAGTGACACACTGAAGATTTTCAAGTTTTCTTTAAATGGATCATCAAAATTGATTGAAAAAATTACATTCGACGAAACTTCGGAGTCTTTTGATCTTTCAGAGTTTGTTTTAGATTATGAAAATGATGAAATCTATGTTTTTCAAAACTCACAATGTGTTGCTTATCATAATCTTATTCTTGCCCCAAGAGAGTATATAAACATTGTGCCACCAAAATTTCAAGATGAAATAAGGAGATTTAAGGCAAGCGATAAGGTTGCGTTTCCCGATCCAAATTCAACTTTATTTATAGGCAGCTCAAGTATCAGAAGGTGGTCCAATCTCGAAAGGGACTTTCCCGAATTAAGTATTATTCAACGAGGATTTGGAGGATCAAATTCTGCTGATGTTCTGCGGTATATTAACGACATAGTTATTCCCTATAATGTCTCTAAAATTATTTACTATGAAGGAGACAATGATATTCCACAAGGAATGGAAATAGACAGCATTACTAAAAACATTAAAACATTTGTTGAAATTGTTCAGAGGGAGAATTTAGAAACCGAGATTTATTTAATTTCTCCGAAACCCGCAATTGTCAGACTCAAGCACTATGATAAATACAAAGAATTGCACTCGAAACTTCAGGAAGTAGCTGATATGATGGAAAAGGTTATATTTGTTGATGTAGCTTCACCAATGTTTTTGGCAGATGGGAGTCTGGACGAATCATTATTTATTGAAGACAGACTACATATGAACGACAAGGGCTATAGAATCTGGACTGATGTTTTGCGTGATATTATGGAACTTGACGAATAAAGATTAATTGTATTATTAATCCAAATAGAATTTAGAAAAAGGTATTTTTCTAATAATTTTACAACTGAAAAGAAAAGAATTTTATTCTCATTTTATTTTGCATATTTTAGAGCTTGTCATTTCTATAACCTAATGAAAAGAATTTATTTTATCATATCAACCTTATTTATCCTTTTATTAGGATTTAACATTATCTTTTTGAGTCAGATTAATAATAATGAAGTTGAACACCTGAAAAAGATTATTTTAAAGCAATCAACAACTCTGGGAACCAATGTTGAGAAAACTATCAACGACTATGAAAGTGATTTGACCCGTATTATTTTCAGGAATATAAACGACGTATATCAAATTTTCTATGATGAAGAGGCAATGTTTTACATTAGTCGTGACCTTGAAGGTTTTTATGCTAAGTATCGAAACCTGATTTCCAGTATATCAGTTTATGATAATGAAAACGAATTTTTGGGTATATATATTAATGAGAAAGATGAATTTGTAATTGACACCTTTTCAAGACAAAGGCCTAACGAGCTTGAGCCGAAAGACATTATTAAAGCAAACAAAGGAAGCTACCTAAGCTATTTCCCGTTCTTTGAAAGTAATATACTAAAGGGAAATGTGGTTGTTGAAATTAATCTAATAAAATATCTTACATCTATTTTTCATATGTATCGCATAGAAGACGTTCAGTGGCAATGGCTTTTAAATAGTGATGGAGAGATAATTTTTTCCAGTAACAAGGATGATATTGAAATATCAAATGTTCAGTTTATTGCAGATAGCATATATAACGAATCTGAAGGCATAATTGATCATTCTTTTACTTTGGAGGATAAGACATATAGAATTCTTTCTGCATATTATCCCCTGAGTATAATTAATCATGATTTAGGAATCGTTTTTACCCTTAATTTCGACCACTTTCGCAAGCTGTTTCTAAAATCGAATATCTTCAGGGGTGGTATAAATCTTATAATTATATTAATCGGGTGTGTTTTATTACTGTTAAGAATTATACAAAATGCCAGGAGAGAGAAGACTTTTCAATCAAAACTGATTGAACTTAAGATGATTATTGAGAATTACCCTACTGGAATTATGATCCGAGACAAACATGGAATAATCAAGATGATAAATCGTAACGGGCAAAAACTTCTTTTTGCCGATAAGGATGAGAATCTTATAGGCAAAAATTTTGATGAGAAATTTCTTGTTTCAAACAAGTACTTTTTGGAAAGTGAAAAAAGTTCTTCGTTTGATAAGGACCACTTCATTCACTATTTAAAAGATGGGAATGAAATAATTATTTACAGAAAAGACGAAAGTAAGCTTATTGCAGGAGAGGAATACAAAATTACCGCTCTAATTGATGTTTCACCTTTGGAGAAGTCAAGAAAACAGGAATCAGCAGCAAATCAGGCAAAGTCAGATTTCCTTGCAGAAATGAGTCATGAAATTAGAACTTCCATGAACGGAATTGTTGGGATGACAGAAAGCTTATTGCTCGGTAAATTGACAAGTAAACAAAGAGAGGAGCTTGAGATAATTGGAAAATCAACAGATCTTCTAATGACTATTATCAATGACATTTTAGATTTTTCAAAAATCGAGGCTGGGAAATTAATGTTGGAAGAAATACCATTCTCGTTAAACGAAGAATTACACATTTCCCAGGAACTTTTTAAACCTCTTGCGGATGAGAAAAAATTAAAACTAAGTGTTAAAATAAAGCCCGGCGTTCCTGAAAATATAATTGGCGATCCTTTCCGCCTTAGACAGGTTATTTCAAACTTACTTAGTAACGCAATAAAATTTACTAAAGTGGGACAAATTCGATTAACTGTCGGATTAATGGAAAAATATAATACAGGATTAAGTTTGTTATTTATTGTTGAGGATACTGGTATTGGAATACAGGAAGATAAACTTGATAAGATTTTCAAAAATTACGAACAGGCTGGAGACTCTACATCTCGAAAATTCGGAGGCACAGGTCTGGGAATGACTATTTCGAAACAACTTGTTGAAATGATGAACGGTGAGATTTATGTTGAGAGTCCATCTTCAATTTCGAAAGACCCGAATCAACCCGGGGCAAAATTCAGTTTTACAATGGAAGCTCATTCAGACGAAAAACTTGAGAAGAACGTCGACTTAAGCAACATCAAACAGTTTAATCAGGTTACCGCAATTATCTTAAGCAAGCAGAAAGGAGAAACAGATAGTATTCATACAGCACTCGATAAATTTGGAATTAATTTTATCTATCGGGAATATCAGGATAATTCGATTGATGGCATAATATTTCATATTGAAAAACACAAAAACCTTTACCAGTTTATAATTATTAAAGACAAGGTTGACAATGATGGATTTACATTGGCTCGGCAACTAAAGGAAAATAAAATTTCTTCAAACTACCCCATTATTATGATAAGCTCTAATGATAAGCGAGGGAATTATAAAAGATGTAAGAATCTGGGTATTGATTATTATCTTATCCAACCTTATGACAATCATGAAGTTTTAAAAATATTTCAAACTATGTTTCCTTCGGTTGAGAATGTTGTCGCCCAGCTCGAACAAATCGATAAAATTAAGTCGAATCTTAGTATTCTGGTTGCCGATGATAATATTATTAATCAACGGGTTGCTCAAACTATGTTTAAACATTTGGGCTATGAAATAGATATTGTAAATAACGGACTTGAGGCTGTTGGGAAGGTAGATAAGATCAATTATGACCTAATTTTTATGGATTTACTCATGCCTGAAAAAGATGGGTTTGCCGCTACAAGGGAGATAAGAAATATGGGTAAAAACGTAACAATTATTGCCATGACTGGTAGTGAAGAGGAAGAAAGTCGTGAAGCAGCGTTTTCTTCTGGAATGAATGATTATTTAACCAAGCCCGTTAAGGTTGAGGCAATTAAAAGGCTTATAATTAAATGGGTTTCCGAGAAAATTTAAGAAATTAATACCAAATGAAATCCCATATACTTGATTATAAAATAATTGGTGACGACATTCAACTTGTTGAGGTAGAATTGGATCCTTTTGAGACCGTAATTGCTGAAGCAGGCTCAATGGTATATATGGAATCAGCAGTAGAGTTTGATGTTAAAATGGGTGACGGATCATCCCCAAACCAGAGTTTTGCAAACAAGCTTTTTTCTGCCGGCGCAAGAATTTTAACAGGAGAGTCATTGTTTTTAACACACTTTACAAATAAGGGAAGAGGAAAGCAGAAAGTAGCTTTTGCGGCTCCCTATCCAGGAACAATAATTCCTATAAATTTATCAGAAAGAGGAGGAAAGCTAATTGTTCAAAAAGATGGGTTCCTTTGTGCTGCATTTGGGACAAAATTATCATTAATGTTAAACAGAAAAATTGGAGCTGGACTAGTTGGTGGAGAAGGATTTATTTTACAATCTGTTGAAGGTGACGGCCTGGTTTTTTTGCATGCAGGAGGAACGATTGTTGAAAAAACCCTAATTAACGACGTTCTGCGAATAGATACCGGTTGCATTGTTGCTTATGAACCGGGACTTGATTTTAATATTGAGAGCAGCGGTAGCTTAAAATCGATGTTATTTGGGGGAGAAGGGTTGTTTTTGGCTACAATAAGAGGAACGGGCCGTGTTTGGCTTCAGTCAATGCCAATCAGGAAGTTAATTCAAGCGATCTCTCCATATGGAAAGAACATTAGAAAAGAGGGAAGTTCGTTATTAGGAGGGTTTTTGGAACGGTAAAATGATTTTTTTATAAACTTCATGGCAATTTTATTGTTAATGGGTATTGAAAGATTAATTAGAGGATTATAATTATGAAAAACTATAAAATTTCTATTCTGACCTGTGCATTTACTTTTTTATTTATTAATCAGAGTTTCAGTCAGGATCGAATATATACTGAGAATTCGAATGAAATGATTTTTTCATTTGCCGATGTTGTTTATAATGGACAAAACCTTTCAACACCCGCTCGGTTTAGCCTCTTTTTTCACGCTGGAAATAATATACATTTTGATCTCAATGATTATGTCGGCATTTATACTGGTTATGGACTAAGAAATATTGGCTTCATTACAGAAGAAAATAATGTTAAAATGAAACGCAGAACTTATTCTATTGGGGTTCCTCTAGCGTTGAAATTGGGTATATTTCAAAAAAAGCTTTTTGTTTATGGCGGAGGCAGTTATGAAATGTTCTTTCATTATAAACAAAAGCAATTCATTGATGGCAATAAACAGAAATATAGTGAATGGTTTAGCGATAGGACTGATCGTTTTGCGCCTTCATTTTTTGCGGGAATTCAGTTCCTCGGTGGAATTAACCTGAAATTCAAATATTATCCTAATAATTTCCTGAACACATCATTTGTAGGAACAGATTTTGGAGAATCTGTAGATTACGGAGATTATAGTAAAACAAATCTTTTTTATGTTGGATTGTCGTTTAATTTTGATCCTAAAAACATGGGGATTAATATAAATTCTGATAAAAAAAGTGAGAAAGTAGCCTATTTTTCCGAATAAGTAATTTGATTACTTTTGCATTTTGGGCAATTAACTCAGTGGTTTAGAGTGCTACCTTGACAGGGTAGAGGTCGCAGGTTCGAATCCCGCATTGCCCACTCAAATTGGTGACCCTTCCGTAGGAAGGGTTTTATTTTTAACCCCCGCGGCGTCAAAACCTTCGTTTTGTAAGTA
>JAGLSB010000751.1 GCA_023135955.1 Bacteroidales bacterium
ACCGATTCCGGCGTGGCCGGAAGAGCTCAACGAAGTTAATATTACCTGATTACAGCTCCCTGCACCATGAAACTTACTAATCAAGATCCCTATTAGTGTTACACTTCAATAAGGCATCGCCTTCTGATGATATTTTTCTAATAAGATAGAATATCAATCCAACAGCTACAAGGCTATAAAGTGCTGCCCATGCGAAACCATCGGGAGTACCCATAGTTTCCATACTATCATTTACTTTTTCCTGAAAATAATAATGGTAAAAAACAACTGCCACTGCATTATTAATAAAGTGTGCAATAATCGGATACCATAGAGACTTTGTCCATAAAAATAAATATCCCAGCAAAATTCCCTGTACTATTCTAGGCAGAAGAGATAAAAACTGGAAGTGGAGCAAAGCAAAAGCCAGTCCAGTAATAATTACCCCCCAATGATTACTTTTTGTCCACCGGGCTAAAATATCCTGCAATATTCCCCTGAAAAACAATTCTTCGCCCAAAGCAGGTATGACAGCTATTACGAAAATGTTTATCAATAATCCCCTAAAAGAATTTATAGCCAGAAAGCTATTCATGATTTTTATTCCATCTGCTTCTTTATTTTCAAAATAGTTTTGTAGCCAGCTAAGGAATTCGGGGAGTTGTAATTGAGCGTTTAGATAGCCAAGGAAGTTATTTAGAGGTAGTGAAAAAAACATTAGCATTATAACAAGAAAAGTCATAATACTTTGTGGTAAGATGTTCAATTTTAGAAAAACAAAAGGTTTTTCAGATAATAAGGTGGCTATAATAATAGATGAAACGACAAACAATCCAATTGAACTTATCGTTTGAACATATTTGAGGTAACCAACATAAACCGGATCATGAAGATTGGTCAATATGCTCTTAAGATCTTCCATTTTCAAATCAAATATTAGTCCACCTGTTAGTACACTAAAAATTTGAAAGAACAGCCAACTACCTATTACAATCATCAGGCTGAATAAAAACTTCGTAAATAAATCTCTATTTTTAAATTCGCTCCTCATCTTTCCATGATTATTTTTAATTTTAAGTGCTAAAATTAATGAATATTTCAAATAGTGAACATAGGAAATACAAATCTAGGTGAAAAACCTGTCTTTCTCGCCCCAATGGAGGATGTTACAGATCCCTCATTTCGGTATATCTGTAAGAATTTTGGTGCCGATGTTGTTTACACTGAATTTATTTCATCGGATGGATTAATTCGCGACGGGAAGAAATCGGTTCAAAAACTAGACATCTACGATCACGAACGGCCTATTGGCATACAGCTCTACGGACATATTACTGAATCAATGGTAGAGGCTACCAGGTTAGCAGAATTGGCCAATCCGGAATTTATAGACATTAATTATGGTTGTCCGGTGAGAAAAATTGCAAATCGCGGTGCAGGTGCAGGTATGCTTAAAAATATTCCTTTAATGAAGGAAATGACAGAGGCAATTGTTGCATCAACCAACAAACCTGTTACAGTGAAAACCAGACTTGGTTGGGATGATGATAGCAAAAACATTATGGAGGTTAGTAAAATGCTGCAGGATCTCGGAATTTCAGCTCTTACTATTCATGGTCGCACGCGATCTCAATTTTATAAGGGAAAAGCAGATTGGACATTGATTGGAGAAGTAAAGAATAATCCGGAAATACATATCCCTATTATTGGTAATGGCGATATTACAACTCCTGAAATTGCAAAAAAAATGTTCGATGAATATAATG
>JAGLSB010000752.1 GCA_023135955.1 Bacteroidales bacterium
TCACGGGGAGGCATTCACTTCGTTCATTTGTGAGATGTTCGCTTTGCTCACTTGTGAGATATTTACTTTAGTTACAAGTAAGTTTTCTTTTATATGCCTTACTATCACTAACTTTCGCTCACTAATACTCACTTTCCTCACATCCCTATATGTTTTTACAAAAAAAGCTTTTGCAGATTCGAAAAATTATCTAAATTTGCACCACTCAAAACAGAGGGTGCCATAGCTCAGTTGGTAGAGCACAGGACTGAAAATCCTGGTGTCCCTGGTTCAATTCCAGGTGGCACCACCTTTTGGAAAGTCGGCGTATGCCGACTTTTTGTATTAAAGGCCTCAGGACTTGTAAGTTCACTTACAAAAGTCATGAGGCCTTTAATGCAATAAATCGTGAAACGATTTTCCAAAAGTGGTTTTCTCAATAACATATCGCAAGGAATCACCGACTGGAAGGAGGTAATTCCAGGTGGCACCACCTTCAAAATCTAAAAACCCCGTAGAATCGACGTTCTATGGGGTTTTGTTTTTTGCTGTTGACGGAATTGTAGACGGTTTTTAAAACGAGCTATAATTACCTCATGATCTGATACTTACAGATTTGTTTATTGTATTGTTTTGGGTAATTGAGCTGGATTTTAGGATTTTACGTATTAGGTATCATAGAACTTGGCTCCGTAATCATTCAAGTCCAAATTAAAGAACATTACTATGCTCAAACCATTATATTAAAATCTTATCTTCAATTATTAGATATGGATAAAACCTGAAGAATTTGATTTGCAATTTCTGGAAGAGTGTTGTCAATCTTATAAATCTCTTTCTTAATTATTTGTATTTCATCTTCATCTACAATAACTCTTAGTTTTCTAATACATCTGTTTGCTTCCTTTTCAGGCCTTTCAGATAATATCTTAGCAAAAATCACTATATTATTTAATGCAGCTTGTGGTATTACATGTGTACTGAAATACTCTGATAATTCCGCATTGTTATTATATGCAAAGTAGAGGTTGATTATTAACCTCATAGCTCGTTCATCATACTTGACTTTTTCAAGCAGAATACTATCCCCCAATAGGTAGAAGTGCAATACATCCTCACTATTTCCTGGAAAATAGCAGTCTCCATGATATTTGTTAACCTTTAAGATAGAAATTATGAAACTGTCTTCATATATTAGCTCATTGCCATTTTGAATAAAATTCATTACGGTTCTTCTTACAAATTCAAGTGTTTCAACGCAACTATCATTGGAAAGTACTGGATTCATTGAGAGTTCATCTGATGAATACTCATTACTATTTGTAATAGCAGTATAGGGGTAGTTGTTTAATAATCTACCAATTTCAGGATTATCAGTGCCATTGCTAAAAATTGGCTGGAAGAAAACACTGAAAATAAGATTTATTAATAAGCTGTTGATTTTTATTTTTATCCAATTCATAACTATACAATAAGTTGTTTAAAGTCTAATTTACCTATAAAGATTTTATTTTAAAGTTAAGAGAT
>JAGLSB010000753.1 GCA_023135955.1 Bacteroidales bacterium
TAAATATATTACTTATCCATCTCTCAAAAAATCCTCTAAAAAGAGGATTGATTTGTATTCACTGTTAAACATATTTTAGCAATGAAAGGGGATTATTAAGACGAAGAGTTGATATAAAAAAGAAGACAATAAATAGAAAGTAGGAGGAAAATTAACCTGAAAGAAAGAATATCATCTTAAAATATTCATTCTTAACCTAAGTTTTTCATATAAAGAAAATCTCTTAACTTTAAAATAAAATCTATCCAATTAGAATAGACTTAAAAAACCCAAACTAATAGAATATGAATCTAGTCCAAGTGCCTCATATCCATTAGTATTAAATTATTTATAGTCATAAACAAATGAAACCATATATTAGAAAATCTAAAGCTTTCTTTGTTTTGTTCATTCTTTACTTTCTTTTCATCACTGGTCTGTCAGCTCAGGATTATCAGACGGTTTTGCCTGACATAATCACATATTTTAACGATCCTTCAGGAAGAATTAACTGCATTAGGATTGATTCAGTAAAAAATGAGGATAACATTGTTTTATACCCCTTCCCAAATATTTTATCTTCAGGCGAAGAATGTGTTAATCCTAATGGGGACTCCTGGCCAGGTCAAAAAGTTATTATTCGAGAGGGAGAAAGTTTTTTCTTTAATAAATTCAGTGATACCATTAAAGTTGAAACCGGCGGAGAAATTGATGATAGTTGGCTTGCTTTTTATATTGAAGATTCACTTACTATTTCTGCCAGAGTTAGTGCCCATGATACAATTACATTTCTCGGAATTACTGATTCTGTAAAAACAATTGAATTCAGTGTATATGATAAAGATATGAATGAAGTGGAAACTGCATTAAATTCAATGTCAGTATTAATTAGTAAAAACCATGGTTTTGTCAGAACTCTTAATTTTTCATTGTTTCCATTTTTAGAATCTAATTCAATCTACGAAACTTATTATCTATCTGAATATGTCCTGGTTGGCTTATCTGAACCAGAAGTTGGAATTCAAAATATAACCTGGTTCGAGGTATTTGATTTTCAGCCAGGCGATGAACTTCATGTAGTTAATTCAAGTAGTGAAACCGGCTTCGAATGCTCAAACAGGATCTCAAATACTGATATCATTTCCCGCTACTTAAGCAGACAGGATTATAAAGATTCAATAGTTTACGTACTTGACAGAAAAATTCATAGTGTTGTCACAGAACTATCTGATGTTGTGCTGGTTAATAATTTTACTCATGATACTATTCGTGAAGTTATTTATGAGAATCCTGAATTTGATTATCTTCCAGGAGAACCGGTAATTACAGATAACGAGCTTTATTCGAATATTATGTTCCTGCATGAACCCAAATCAAAGTTTTGGAAACCATTTATTACTACATATTGGCCGGGAAATGATTGTTGGTCCCCAATAATAGCTGATGGCTGTTTATTTGATCCTGAATATATTGAAGGTCTGGGTGGGCCCTATTTATTTTGTGATGGTGGAGTTGTTTGTTGGAACAGAGTGGAGAAAAATCTTGTCTTTTATAAAAAGGGAAATGAAACATGGGGGGAGCCATTAATTATCACGAATAATATTCAAATTCAGGACATTGCTTTTGCCAAGGTATACCCGAATCCTACAAATGGTCTGATAAATCTTGAATTTAACAGCATCCAAAACCTATTTATTGAATTTTCAGTCTACAACACTTTTGGAGAAATATTCTACAAGGAGAAATATCTTTATGATGATAAAAATACTCAATTGGACCTATCCTTTCTTCCATCTGGATTTTATCTCGTTGAACTGAAGATTAATTCTAAGAAAGAATTGTTTAAGTTAATAATTACAAAATGAAAAAAATGGAAGACTACATTTTTGGGGGAGACTACAGCACCAAAATATTACACAGCTATATAATTCAATGAGAAATTAATTGTCATGGCCGAAATATGATCCAAACCTACTTATTCCCCTTAGCTTTGAATCCGGTTTTGTCAACACCCGATTCAGGCTCTGTGCTGCGCACGGCCCGAATCCTTAATTGTTGTGCAATTGATGCATTTATCCGGACCTTACAGCTCCAGAGTGTATTCATGAGACTTGCATGACGAAAATGTCGGTTTACTTCTATTTGTGTTCTTCCTTCTTTTGTTTCAATTTGTACAATAATAATCTTACACCATACAAATTTATTTTCGTCTCAAACTTGTTTGAATTAATTCCCTCCACTCCCTTCCATTAACCCCACAATCCATTAATTAATATTCTCCCGTTTTTGTTACCCCTTTTTAGCAACTATTTTCATTCTATAGAAAATTAATTTCCGGGTTTGTCATCCCGGCATACTTAAATCATAGTTTTTTCCTTAACCAGCTAAATATTAATAAACTTAAAGATATTACTTATCCATCTCTCAAAAAATCCTCTAAGAAGAGGATTGATTTGTGAGATTTATTTTGTAATTATTGACGTCAACTTATCAAAAAGCTGAAGGAGAAGTTGGAGAAATATCATCCATTGAAATAAAAAAGATTTGATTTTGCAACTATATATAGTTACCTTTGTGTCATGTCAAAAAAGGAAAAGTTAATAGCCCGCTTTTTAACTTTGCCATCGGATTTTCATTTTAATGAAGTAGCTAAACTGCTGGGGTATTTTGATTTTCAAGAGCTTAAAAAAGGAAAAACTTCCGGTTCCAGAGTTAAATTTATGAATCCGGAAGGAGTTCCGATAATGTTACACAAACCACATCCATCTGGGATTATGAAGCATTATCAATTAAAACAGATTAAGGAGGTATTAGGATTATGAAACATTTAGAATACAAAGGCTATACAGGTAGCATTGAGTTCAGCAGAGAAGATGATGTACTTTATGGTAAAGCACTTGGTATAAAAGGGCTCATATCATATGAAGGAAAAACAGGAAAAGAGCTTGAAATTGATTTTAAAGAAGCAATAGATATTTATTTGGCAGATTGCAAAAACGAAGGTTTTATACCTGAAAAACCGTTTAAAGGGAGCTTTAATGTAAGGGTGTCTCCAAAATTGCATCAGAAAGCGGCCTTGTTGGCAATGGAGAATAAAATGTCTTTGAACAACTTCATTACTGAGTCAATCAGAGAGAGAATCAATAAAGTTACCGAAAATCGTAGGTAGCTACGAAACATCTCTTCCACCCGCCCCGCAATCAAAGGCTATTATAACATAATGCGGTCCGAAATCGCAGGAATATGCACCATAGCTTTAAATCCGGTTTTGTCAACACCTGATT
>JAGLSB010000754.1 GCA_023135955.1 Bacteroidales bacterium
CCCACCAACCATAAAATAAATAACTTGATAGAATTGTGAATATATTCCTGGTAGTAAGATTAAATTTATTATTAATGAGCCAATAGATTAGGAAAAACAAAAAGAAGAAAATCAGAAAAGAGGCTGAGTTAAATACCATAATCAAAATCCGAGATTATCATCGTTAATACTTCTTATGCTAACCCTCATGATAGAAATGGCTATTTTTTCTTAGTTTGTAGAAAATAACTATTCTCTTTTAGATTTCTTAAGTCTTTTTGCTGCTTTCTTTTCTTTTGGAGTCATAGCAGCTACTTTTTTAACGGCTTTTTTTGCGTCTTGTCCTTTTCCCATGATAAATTTATTTAAAGTATTAATACTAAAGATGTTTGATGTGATAATTACTCATATTAATATGTATTAAGTATATTATTTTAAAGCAATTTGTGTTTTATATTTTGATTAACAGCTATAAATCTGTTGGTTTAATCGGAAGTCAATCTCTTAATCAAATCAACTTCTTCTTGTTTATATGGAAATCCTTCCTTATGGAAAATTTCGTGAAACCAAAGTTCTGGTTCATACCCATCAGGAATTGGTTCACGATCATTCTCAAGCTCAATATGGCTTAAATATTTATAGTTAGGAGGGAAGGGGTTTTTGTATTTCCAGTTCACTCCAGGATGGAAAATTTCAGGTCTTTTATCTCTTATGAAATAGCTACCATTTTTCAAAGATGCAATTGTTTCTTTATCCGAATTATTTAAAAAGTAATAATTCGATAATTTCCCCCAGTCTTCATCAAGTAGCAACTTTGAGGCTATTTCAATAGATTCTTGTGGTGTAGAAAAATATAAACTCTGAGCCATTAAATTCAAACTTATGAATATGCTTATTACAATTATGCTTCCAAGATACTTTATTTTTTGTTGCATTTTCATTGTTAATGTGCTTATCGAATTAACGACTCTTTATTTGAGTTTATTATTAATCAACCATAATCTCTTTTACTGCTCCAGCAACTTCCAATCCGGCATTTCTACCGGTATCCTGAAATATTACTTTTTGATTTTTTTTGTCGAATAATAATACCTCTATTTTAGCTGTCATGCTTTCATTAATTCGTCCGTCCATAAAGCCTAAAATAGGAGAGGAGAGCTCTGTTGAAGCATATCGTTTCGCAATGATTTCCAATCGATACTTCCGGTTTTCCAAAACTATTTCAACTTTCTCATTATTGGCAAATGATTTACGCAAAAATGAGGAATTATAAGTTGTAAATTCGATCAATTGATTATTAATCAAAAAACCGGCAATAAAACCAACAAAAGAACTTCTCAGCCATGGAATTTTTGCTACAGAAACCTTTAAAGATATACCGGATTGACTAAAATGGTTAGTCTGCATCCAAATATATGCGCTAGGAAACGAATGTCCCCAGTCCTTTTCCATATATCCTTTTCCCCCGGTAAAGTCAACCACTTCATTATTAATTATTAGCTCTCCCTCAATGTTATGATCCATGCTCAATATGCCATGATAACATTCCATAAATGGCACAAAAGTATAAGGGCCCATAATGCCAGGTGAATACCAATTACCCGGCCACTTCACCCGGTTTTTGAATCTTAACTCTCCTTGTATTGAAGGTAAATCCAGTTTAATGTTTTCACTCGTAAAAAAATTGTTAGCCACATTAATTTCAAATTTCCCTGCTTTTGCTTGAAACTCCTCTGAATTGAATTTGTGATATTCGGCAGTAAGTTTTTTTCCATCCAGTACCTGTACAAATGCCTGTCGCTCTCCTTTCTCATTCATGGATATTCCAGGAATAAACGCAAAGGCTTTGTCTTCACTATTATTTACTACTTTGTAGTACCAGCCTTCGAAATACCTTTTCGTTTTTCCCCAACCATGATATTGCTCGGGATGAAATGTAGCTTGAAGTCTTTTAAAGAGCATAGTGAAATATTAGTTAGCGAGTTTAATTTTTGTCAATGCTTTATCAGGAAAATTAGTGATTAATCCATCTATTCCCAACTCTATCAATTCTTGCATTTTATCCTCCTTATTTACTGTCCATCTCCATACTTCCAGATCACTTTCATGAGCAATTTCGAGATATTCTTTAGTAATTCTAGTTAATGATCCTACTCCAATAACATTTGCATTTATAGCTATTGCTTCATCAATGGTTTTTTTATTCGCCTTAGTTTTCAGAAAAGTTATAGGAATATCCTTGTCCATTTGTCTTATCTTCTCTAGCACAGGATAATAAAAGGAAAATATAATTACTTCCTCATTTACGCCAAGGTCGTTTACTATTTTTATCACCTCTTTTTCCACTCCATAAACCTTAATTTCAATACAGACCTTTATTTTGCCTTGTGCCATTGCGAGAGCTTCACGTAAGGTGGGGATTTTCTCATTGTTATATTTTTCCCCGAACTCCTTAGGGTATCCCACTTTAACCTTAGCTAATTCACTATATGTCATTTCAGCAATTAGCCCTTTCATATCATTGGAGCTTGTCCTGTTTACTGACTCATCATGGATAACAACAATAGAATCATCTATAGTTTGATGAACGTCCAACTCAAAATAATCAGCCCCACAATCAATTGCTTTTTGAAAAGCAATAAGTGTATTCTCAGGAGCTATTCCGGAAAAGCCACGATGAGCAATTATCTTTGTTTGAGCGTTAGAAATCATTGAGATTAAAGTCAATACGGCTACTAATGTTAGTTTATACATGTTTATTCTTTTTTAATTTATTATGTATGCAATTTAGGAATAATGCCTAATTATAATCTATAACCTTAAATCCGCAACAAATTTAAA
>JAGLSB010000755.1 GCA_023135955.1 Bacteroidales bacterium
AATTCAGAGGAAATAATCGCAATGGTGTTTCGGCTGAAGCAAGTATTAATGAAAATTGGTCAGAGAATGAACCAAAATTAATTTGGAAACAAAAATTGGGAAGTGGTTTTTCTGAAATCTTAATTTCAAAAGATAAAGTATTTACCATGATCAGTGAGAAAACAGACAGCTTAAGCGGATCAGAATTTGTAGTTACCTATGATGCCTTAAGCAGCAAAGAAATTTGGAAAACCTGGGTTGATTCAATGATTGTCGAACCGGGAGGATCTGGTGATGGCCCAAGATCAACTCCTGTTATTGATAATAAAGCTATTTATTGCTTAAGCTCGCATGGAAAACTAAGGGCATTATCTCTTAAAAATGGTAACATTTTATGGACGGTAGATTTTTTGAAAGAATTTGATAATAAACCGGGATGGATTTATACAACTTCCCCTATTCTCCATAAAAATGAAATAATAATTGAAGTTGGAGGGACAGAATCAAAAGCCTTTGCCTCTTTAGATAAAAACACAGGTGAAACCCTCTGGATAAATGGAGAAGGTCGATCCTCATATTGTTCGCCAACCATTGCTGCAATAGATGGTGGAGTTCAAATGGTTTTTGCAAATGGAACTATGCTAATGTCTTTTGATAAAACCGGGAAGGAGCTTTGGTCCTACAGTATGCCTTTTCAAAGTCCTATTGCAACGCCATTATTTATCGCTCCCAATAAAATATTTGTGTCTTCTGGTATGGGATGTTTCATGATAAAAATTGAGAATAATGAAATTACTGAAGTATTTAACAGTAAATCAATGAGAAATACTTTTTGTACTTCGTGTTATTACAATGGTCATATCTATGGTATAAGCGGTGGTGCATTAAAATGCATTTCTGAGACTGATGGGGAATCAAAATGGGCACAAAAGGGATTTGGATTGGGAAATGTAATTCTTGCAGGAAATAAGCTATTGGTACTGACTGACAAAGGCATACTAAAACTAGTTGATGCAGTTCCTGAAGCATATATTGAAAATGGATCATATCAGGCTTTAGATGGTAAATCGTGGACAGCACCATCCTTTGCAAACGGGACAATTTATTTAAGAAATTTAACTGAAATAGCATCCTATAAACTGAATTAGTGGATGGTTTTATTAATTTTAGGAGTATGTTGTATGTTAATCATTGGTGTACTGGAAAAACCGATTCCTAAAAACAATTTAAATAAAAGTAAGAATTATGAAATCATTACTTATTACATCAATACTCATTATGAGTGTTGTTACCAGTGTTTCCGCACAAAAAGGATTATTCATAAAATTTAGTCTTGGACCAGGTTATACAACGGAATATTCAAATATTAATAACTCTGGTTTTTCTATTGCAACTAAAAATCATGCAATAGGCTGGGGTATTACTGATAAGTTTGCTGTACAATTTGGAGAATTTGGTGGTTTGAGTAAGCAAAAAGTTGGAGAATATAATTATATAAATCTTGATGCCTTTGGACTGGGTTTTAGTTATCGAACTCCAGTTGACATTAAAATATCTGTTTTGGGAGCTTATAGTATGGTATCGTTTGCTAAATAATGGTCGGAAGCTCTTGGAGATGATGGCGGAAATGGATATGGAATAAATATGAGTATAGATAAGGAGTGGTTACTTGGAAAAAGATGGGGTATTCGGGTGGGGCCGCAATTATTTTGGCTTAAAACAATGGAAACAGACTATAAATTTTTTAATGTTAGTCTAAACGGTAGTGTAGTATTTTATTTAACACCCGTCCGGTAAACTGTTGTGAAAACAACAATATTCATGTTAAATACCAGAAAATAAAACATAAATTGCAATAAAAAGATAATGATTAGTATTTCCAACAAACAAAGGGCTTCAATAGTAGGAGTGTTAATTTTAGTGGCTTATAGCATGCTTACATATTCAATCACAAAAAACATTACAGTTGGAGTAATTACGGACATCATTAGTGGATTAGCTGTAATTGGCATACCTATACTACTGTTTCCAATATTTAATTCTGATGAGAATAAAAGACTAAATTATGCATATTTAGCATCCAGATTTATTGAAGGGATTTTAATGGTTATTGGAGGAATATTTATTTTAAATCCTTCATTAGAAAGCTATAGAGAAATAATATACAGCGATATTCATATTTATTTCTTTATTTCTGGAGCATTGTTTTTTTATATTTTATTTTATCGCACACAAGTTATTCCAAAATTTATTTCCGTATGGGGAATTATTGCTACCCTAATGCTTTTTACAATAACAATTATTAAACTGTTTGGGTTTGATTTACCAATATTACAAGTATTATTGCTGCCGATGATTCTAAATGAGTTATTTTTAGCAGTTTGGCTAATGATAAAAGGATTTAATTTTGAGACAATTAAAAAGAATTGAATAAGTACAACTTACTATCGAATTCGGAGGTTTCATTCTTCTCACAGTTGGATATTCTTTTTTTTGTGAATATGGAATATCATTGGAACATTCTACTTAAATCAGTGAGACTTTAATTTTGAGAAACAAAATTATTTAGTCGAACTGATCCCGATTGCGAAGCAGTTCGGGATCTAATTGGGTAATATTAACTTCGTTGAGCTCTTCCGGCCATGCCGGAATCGGTTCCCCGCAGCTTGCTGCGATAGAACATAATTTACCTATTTATACCTCGGTAGCTCTGCTGCGAGGTAGTTGATTTTGTGTAGACATTTTTCAGGAAGATACACCGTAACCCCGAAGTATCGGGACTAGTACTGAAACAAGTTCAGCATAAATTCAACCATCAACTTCTGGTTCGCTGTAGCTTCCATAAGTTGGGTTTCACTGAGCCAGCAACCAGTCCAGTGTGCGGG